>NZ_JAOEDV010000012.1:0-91174 GCF_029837545.1 Stenotrophomonas sp. GD04024
CTGGTCGCCGACCGTCCACAGCCGTTCAAGCGCGTAGAACTCGCGCACGCGCGGCAACATCACGTGGACGATGACGTCACCCAGATCAACCAGCACCCACTCGGCTTCGCGCTCGCCTTCCACGCCCAGCGGCATCACGTCGATGTTCTTGGCGAAACGCACGACTTCGTCGGCAATCGACTTGACGTGGCGGGTCGAAGTACCCGAAACCACGATCATGTAATCGGCAACGCTGGACCGGCCGCGCACGTCGATCTCGACCAGGTCCTTGGCCTTCAGGTCTTCGGTGGCTTGGCGGACGCTGGCCAGCAGTTCCGGCACGGACGGCGGCGGGCTGGGCAGATCGACCTTGATGGTCTGGGGCTGGGTCTGGTTGCTCAAAGTGGATCGACTCGATAAACGTGGGGGCGATTATACGGGCAAGCCGCAGCTGCGGCATTCACGGCGTGGAGGGGCGGTACAGCCCGTGGACGGCAACGTAGTCGGCCACGGCGGGCGGCAGCAGCGCACGCCAGGGCCCGCCGGAGGCGATCTGCGAGCGCACTGCGCTGGCTGATTCGTCACGCAGTGGGTGGTGCAGGCGCAGGATGCGGCCGGCCGGGCTGGCGAACAGCGCCTGTTCGTTGTCGGCCCAGCGCCCTTCCAGGGCACGGCCCAGCGCGCCGTCAACCGAGGCCCGCAGCGGGCTGCCCGGGCGTTCGGCCACCACGAAATGGGCCAGCCCGAACAGGGCCTCCCATTCGTGCCAGCTGGGCAGGCCCAGCAGGCTGTCGGCACCGACCAGCCAGGCCAGCGGCCGGCTCGGCCCCAGTTCGGCGCGCAGCTCGCGCAGGGTATCGACGGTGTAGGACGGGCGACCGGGGAAACGCGCCGCACGGTCCAGCTCGCGGCGGTCCAGCAGCAGGCCGGGCTCGTCGCCAATGGCCAGCGACAGCATGGTGCAGCGCTGCTCGGCGGTCGCACCGGGTACCGCGCGATGCGGCGGGTCGGCCGCCGGCAGCATGCGCACCGCCACCTGCAGTTCATCGCGGGCGGCACGCGCGATCGCCAGGTGCCCGAGGTGCACCGGATCGAAGGTGCCCCCGTAATAGATCCGCAGGCTCATCGCTCAGGCCCGCGCCAGCAGGCGCACCGCACGCGGTTCGGCCACGGCCACCAGCAGGCGCTCCAGCGCCAGCCAGGCATCGCCGTCGGCCCGCCCCTTGGCGATGCGGTCGACCAGCCCGGCTTCGGCCACGAAGCGCTCCCAGCGCTTGCCTTCCGGGTGGCGCTGCAGCGCACGCTTGTAAGGCGCCTGCCGCGACTCCCAGATGCCCCGCGACTTCATCTCGGCGGCCAGGTTGCCGCCCCGCGCCTGCACCCGGGCCAGGCCGGCACCGGCCAGCAGCTCGCGGATCACCATCGGCATCAGTGCGGCCACCGCTTCGCCTTCGCCGCGCAGGCCGGCCAGCATGCGCAGCACCGCCGGCGGCTGGCCGGAGAACGTCGCCTCCAGCAGCCGGAACACGTCATAGCGGGCGGCATCGGCCACCAGCGATTCCATCCGTTCCACATCCAGCGGCTGGCCATCGGCCAGCAATGCCAGCTTGTCGATCTCCTGGGCAGCGGCCAGCAGGTTGCCTTCCACCCGCTCGGCCAGTCGCTGCACGGCGGCCGGGTCGGCCCGCAGGCCCTTGCCACGCAGGCGGCGCTCGATCCAGTCCGGCAGCTCGTGCGGCTTGATCGCCCAGGCCACCGACAGCACGCCGATGCGGTTGACCGCCTCGGCCCACTTGCCCTGGTGGGCCTTGCTCCATTCGTTGGCGGTGATCATCAGCACCACGTCCGGCGCCGGGTTGGCGCAGAACTGGCTGATCACCTCGGCGCCGTCCTTGCCCGGCTTGCCGCTGGGCAGGCGCACCTCGACCAGGCGACGGGCGCTGAACAGGCTCGGCGCATTGAAGCTGGCGTCAAGCTGGTTCCAGTCGAAATCGCGGCCATCGGCGTCGAACACCTCGCGCTCGCCGATCCCGGCACTGCGCGCACGCGCGCGGATGGCGTCGGCCGCCTCCAGCACGCGCAGCGTCTCCGGGCCGGCAATCAGATAGACCGGCGCCAGTGCAACATCAGCGCCCTGGCTGGCCAGCTGCTCCGGACGCAGTTCCATCTTCGCTGCTCAGTGCTTGGCTGCGGGAACCGGCTCGGCCGGCACCGCGCCTTCGACGGGCTTGGCCTTCGGTGCCGACAGGCTGCCCCCCTTCTCAAGCTCGGCGCGGACCACGCTGTCGATGCGGCGGATGATCGATGCGGACATTTCCCGGCGCAGCTCATCGGCCAGGATCTCGCGCTCGGTGGTGGTACCGGTGGCGTCGGTCGGCGGCGACACGTAGTCACGCGACAACTCGATCACCTGCTGCGGCACCAGCTCGCTGCCGTCTTCGCGACGGAAGATGAAGATCACCGCGTAACGCAGGCTGTACTCCTGCGCACGGCCCTGCGAATCGATGGCGATCGGCAGGTCGCCCCAGCGTTCGGACAGCACCTGCAGCTGGGCACTGGGCTCCTTGCTGTCCTCGTCGGCCAGCTTGGCACCGGAGGCGAGCAGGCTGCGGTTGAGCAGCTTGACCAGTTCGCTGTACGGCGCGGTGGAGACTACCTTCACCGGCGCGGTGTCGGTCGGCAGCATCAGCTTGCTGCGCAGATGGAAACCGCAGCCGGCAAGGCCGAGGGCAAGAACGAGGGCAAGCAGGATTCGGGTCATGTAGACAGTCTGGCGGAGCCGGGCGATCACGGCAACACACAGCCTGCCCGAAGCCGCGTGAATGCAGGGCCAGCAAATGCATGGCCCTGCACCGGAATGGCACCGGCCACCACGCAGGTGGCCGGTGCGGGGTACATCAGGCGGCGACGATGTTCACGATCTTGCCCGGAACGATGATGATCTTGCGCACCGTCAGGCCTTCCAGGAACTTGGCCGCGTTGGGCTCGGCCAGGGCCAGTGCTTCGACCTGCTCGCGCGCGGCATCGGCCGCCACCTCGATGGTGCCACGCAGCTTGCCGTTGACCTGTACGGCCAGGGTCAGCGCATCGCGCACCAGCGCACCGGCATCGGCCTGCGGGAACGGCTGGTCTTCCAGCAGCGTCTCGCCATGGCCCAGCACCTGCCACAGGGCATGGCTGGCGTGCGGGGTGATCGGGTTCAGCAGCAGCACGATGGCCTGCAGCGCCTCCTGGCGCACCGCACGGCCCTGCCCGCTGCCGTCCTCGAACTTGGCCAGCGCGTTCATCAGCTCCATCACTGCGGCAATGGCGGTGTTGAAGCTGTGGCGGCGGCCATAGTCATCGCCGACCTTGCCAATGGTTTCATGGGTCTTGCGGCGCAGCGCCTTCTGGCTGGCATCCAGCGCGGCAGCGTCCAGCGCCGGGGCGGCACCGTCGGCAGCGTGCTTCTGCACCTGGGCCCACAGGCGGCGCAGGAAGCGGGCCATGCCATCCACGCCGGCCTCGTTCCACTCCAGCGACTGCTCGGGCGGCGCGGCGAACATCGAGAACAGGCGCACGGTGTCGGCGCCGTACTTGCCGACCATGGCCTGCGGGTCCACGCCGTTGTTCTTCGACTTGGACATCTTCTCGGTGCCACCGACCACCACCGGCTGGCCGTCGGCGATCAGGGTGGCGCCGGTGATGCGGCCGCGTTCATCGCGCTGCACTTCCACATCGGCCGGGTTGATCCAGTCCTTCGAGCCGTCCGGGTTCGGGCGGTAGTAGGTCTCGGCGATCACCATGCCCTGGCACAGCAGGTTGCGCGCCGGTTCGTTGCTGTCGACCATCCGCGCGTCGCGCAGCAGCTTGTGGTAGAAGCGGAAATACATCAGGTGCAGGATCGCGTGCTCGATGCCGCCGATGTACTGGTCGACCGGCAGCCAGTAGTTGCCGCGCTTGTCGACGGCATCACGCGCACCCGGCGAAGTGTAGCGGGCGTAGTACCAGCTCGACTCCATGAAGGTGTCGAAGGTATCGGTTTCGCGCTCGGCCGCACCGCCGCACTCCGGGCAGGTGGTCTTGCGCCATTCCGGGTCGGTCTTGATCGGCGAACCGGTGCCCGAGAACGCCACGTCTTCCGGCAGCACCACCGGCAGCTGCTCTTCCGGCACCGGCACTGCACCGCACTTGGCGCAGTAGATCACCGGAATCGGGCAGCCCCAGTAGCGCTGGCGGCTCACGCCCCAGTCGCGCAGGCGGTAGTTGACGCGGCGCTGGCCCTGGGCCTTGCGCTCGAAACGCTCGGCCAGTGCTTCGAAGGCACCCTGGAAGTCCAGGCCGTCGAACTCGGCCGAGTTGACCAGTTCGGTCTGCCGGCTCTTGTCGCTGTACCAGTCCTGCCAGCGGCTGCCGTCCCAGCTGCGCTCTTCTTCGCTGCGCGCATCCTTCAGCGCGATCACCTGCTTGATCGGCAGGCCATACTTGTTGGCCACTTCGTTGTCGCGCTGGTCATGGCCCGGGACGGCCATCACCGCGCCGGTGCCGTAGCCCATCAGCACGAAGTTGGCGACCCAGACCGGCACCTGCTCGCCGGTGACCGGGTGCAGGGCGCGCAGGCCGGTGTCCATGCCGCGCTTTTCCTGGGTTTCCAGTTCAGCCTCGGACACGCCGCCCTGCTTCAGGTCGGCCAGCATCGCGGCCAACTCCGGGTTGTTCTTCGCCGCGTGCAGCGCCAGCGGGTGCTCGGCGGCGATCGACACGAAGGTCACGCCCATCACGGTGTCCGGGCGGGTGGTGAACACGCGCAGCGGATCCAGCACACCGCCGTCCACGTCACGCACGTCGAACTGGATCTCCAGGCCTTCGGAACGGCCGATCCAGTTGCGCTGCATGGTCTTGACCGATTCCGGCCAGCCCTCCAGCTCGTCCAGGCCGTCCAGCAGTTCCTGGGCGTAGTCGGTGATGCGCAGGAACCACTGCGGGATCTCGCGCTTCTCGACCAGGGCGCCGGAACGCCAGCCGCGGCCGTCGATCACCTGCTCGTTGGCCAGCACGGTCTGGTCGACCGGGTCCCAGTTCACCACCGCGTTGCGGCGGTAGGCCAGGCCCTTGCGCATCAGCCGGGTGAACATGCGCTGCTCGTGGACGTAGTAGTCCGGACGGCAGGTGGCAAACTCGCGCGACCAGTCGATGGCATAGCCCAGCGACTGCAGCTGGCTGCGCATATGGTCGATGTTCTTGTAGGTCCACGCCGCCGGCGCAGTCTTGTTCTTGATCGCGGCATTTTCCGCCGGCAGGCCGAACGCGTCCCAGCCCATCGGCTGCAGCACGTTGTGCCCGGTCATGCGCTTGTAGCGGCTGATCACGTCACCGATGGTGTAATTGCGCACGTGCCCCATGTGCAGCGCACCGGACGGGTACGGGAGCATCGACAGGCAGTAGTACTTCGGCTTGTCCGAAGTCTCGTCGACCTCGAAGGCACGGGTGGCATCCCAGAAGCTCTGGGCGGCGGATTCAACCTGCTGCGGGTCGTAGGCGTTGGTTTCAGCGCTGGTCATGGAACACGCGGATGCGGCGGCAAAGCGGTACAGCGTACCGCAGTGCGGCAAACGTCTCCAATCCTGACTGCCGCCCGCAGGCGCCGCCCACGCGTGGAGACCGTCTCAGCGAGCCCGCGACAGAGGCAGGGCCAGGGCCAGCCAGACCGCCCAGCAGGCGAAAGCCACGCGTTGCGCCAGCGGTGCAGGCAGCACGCCCTGCAGGGCAAAGGCCGCCATTGCCGCCAGTACGGCACAGATGACCGCCACCCCACCGAGGGCCTTGCCAGGACCCTGGCGCAGGTGGGAGATGCCCAGCAACAGGGCGCCGGCAACAAATCCCAGCACCCAGACCATCCAGGCGCTGGCGTGCAGCTGGCTGGCCGGTCCATGCAGGTCATCCACGTCCAGCGGCAGCAGCCCCATCGCCGCAAAGGCCAGGCCGGCCAGCAGCAGCATCTGGCTGCCCACCCGCGGCGCCCAGCCGGCCGTGGCCGGAAGGCGGCGGCGCAGGCACTCGGCGACCACTGCGGCCAGCACGCCGGGCAGCACGAAGCCCAGCAGATTGAACCCCAGCGCATGCGGCACGCCCCGTGCGCCCAGCAGGGCCACCGGGTGGCGCGCCTGCGCGTAGCCGTCCAGCGCCGCGCCGAAGCCCACCACGGCCAGGACGAAGATGGCTGCAGCAAGCAGCCCCCACCAACGATCACGCCGGAGCACGGACATCGCGCGGATTCACCAAGAAGCGGAAGACCGGCCATTGTCGCGGCAACGATGCGGAGCGCCAAGCGGCGGCACATTTCAGAATCATTCGATATCCGCGCGGGCATGCTGCGCGCGATGCTCGGGGCATGGCAGTCCCGCCATGCAGGGAGACCTCCCATGATCCATCGCATCCTCGTCGCCGGCGCGCTCAGCCTGGGCCTGGCCGCCACCGCTCACGCCGGCGAGTTCCAGTGCTCGGCCTGGATCGGCGCACCCGCCGCCACGGCACCGCCGAGCAGCAACTTCTTCGGAGGCCCCATCATCAAGGCGTCCGACGCCCGCACCGCGGCCGAGCTGTATCAGGCCCGCATCTCCGAAACGACGCTGCCGCTGAAGACCGGGCGCTGGATCGTGCATCACGTCCGCTGCGATCAGCTGAAGTAACGGCCGGCGCATCGAGGGCAGGCCCCGCGCCTGCCCTCTCCTGCCGGGAATGGCCATGGTTCAGGGCGCCATCAAGGGTTGAGTCTGACATTGATCGTCACCATAGAATCGGTCTCCAGATGCCAGACGATGCCTCCCCCATGACCGAGACGACCTACGTATTCGACGCTACCACCGCGACCTTCGAGGCCGAAGTCCTGCAGAAGTCGCTGCAGACGCCGGTGCTGGTCGATTTCTGGGCCACCTGGTGCGGGCCGTGCAAGACCCTCGGCCCGATGCTGGAAAAGCTGGCGGCCGAGTACAACGGCGCCTTCGAGCTGGCCAAGGTCGACGTCGACAAGGAACAGCAGATCGCGGCGGCGTTCCAGATCCGCTCGGTACCGACCGTGTTCCTGGTCAAGGGTGGCCAGCTGGTGGACGGCTTCCCCGGCGCGATTCCGGAAGGCCAGCTGCGCGAGTTCCTGGCCCAGCACGGCATCGTGCCCGCCGATATCGGCGACGCCATCGCCGAAGACGCAGCACCGCTGGACCCGCAGGCGCAGGTGGACGTGCTGCGCGCGCAGATCGCCGCCGAGCCGGACAAGGATGAACTCAAGCTCGACTTGGCCATGGCCCTGCTGCAGATCGGCGGCGTGGATGAAGCCGGCACGCTGATCGACGGCCTGCCCGCCAACCTCGCCACCGATGACCGCGCCGTCCGTGCCCGTGCCCGCCTGTCCTTCGCGGCCGCGCTGAAGGACGCCCCTGCGGCTGAAGTGCTGGACGCGCGCATCGCCACCGACGGCAATGACCTCAAGGCCCGCCACCTGCGGGGGGTACAGCTGCTGCTCGGCGGCCATGACGAGGCCGCACTGGCCCAGTTCCTGGAAATGCTGCGGATCGATCGCAGCTTCGAGGAAGGGTTGCCGCGCAAGGCCCTGATCGACGCCTTCAATGTGATCTCCGACGAGGACCTCGTTGGCCAGTACCGCCGCAGGATGGCCTCTCTGCTGTTCTGAACGGGAGCCCCCTTCGTTCAGAATCCCTGCACTGAACGCGGGCAATAATGCGCGAGATGGCGGGCGTTCGGCCGCCACGATCCGTTCGGGGGGATGAGGTCGGGGCCATCGGGTCTTGCAGCTGCACCCCCGCATTGCCGGGATTGCAAACTGTGACCTTCGTCCGCTCGCTGTCGTTCGCCAAGCGCTTCCAGGGCGCCCTGCTGTGTGCCCTTCTCCTCCTGCTGCTGCCAGGCGTGGCCGGTGCCCAGGACTGGAATTACCGGGTCCGTCCCGGCGATACACTGTGGGATCTGGGCGGCCTGTACCTGAAGCCCTCGGTACGCTGGCAACAGCTGCAACAGCACAACCGCATCGACAATCCCTATCGGTTGCCGCCCGGCCAGCTGCTGCGCTTCCCGATCAGCTGGCTGCGTACCGAGCCTGCGCCGGCCCGCGTGCTGTCGGTTCGCGGCAAGGTCGAGCTGTCCGGCGCCGATGGCAGCGCCACGCGCGCGATCCTGGCGGGCGAGCAGCTGCGTATCGGTGACACCGTGCAGACCGAAGGCGAATCCAGCGTCACCCTCGAGTTCGCTGACGCTTCGCGCCTGCAGCTGCGTGAGTACTCGCGCCTGCGCCTGGACCAGCTCAGCCGCTATGGCCACACCGGCATGGTGGACACCCGCCTGCGCCTGCAGCAGGGCCGCGCCAGCAACCGGGTCACGCCCGCCCGTGGCCCGGCATCGCGCTACATCATCGATGCGCCCACCGCGACCAGCAGCGTGCGCGGCACCGTGTTCCGGGTCAGCGCCGGCGACGCCGGCCAGGTCGGTGCGACCGAAGTCCTGCAGGGCAAGGTGCAGGTTGGCAACACCCACGGGCAGCGCCTGGTCCGGCCGGGCCAGGCCACGCTCAGCGGCAGCGCCGACGCGGCACCGGACGCGGTCTCCCCGCTGCTGCCAGCACCGCAGCTGCGCAACGACGAACTGCGCCTGGCGCCGCTGCCGACGCTGCTTGCCTGGGAGCCCGTTGCGGGTGCCGCGCATTACCGCGTGGAAGTGGTGCAGTCCGCAACCCCGGAAATCCTGCTGTATGCCGCCACCACCACCGATACACGCCTGGCGATCGGCGACCTGCCGCCGGGCCAGCTGCGCGTCCTGCTGCGCGCGGTCGATGCGCAGGGCGTGGAAGGCCTCGACGCCAGCGCCGATTTCGAACTCAGCGACCAGCCGCCACCGCCGATCACCGTATCGCCGCTGCACGGGCAGACGGTCAACAGCGACCGCCCGCGCTTCCGCTGGAGCCAGGCCCCCGGCGCGCGCAGCAGTGTGCTGCAGATCGCCTCCGAGCCCACGTTCCGGCAGCCACTACAGGAACAGGCGACCCATGGCACCGACCTGCGCCTGGCGCAGTCCCTGCCGCCAGGCCAGTACTTCTGGCGGGTCGCGTCGCGTGATGGCAATGGCCACCAGGGCCGCTACGGCCAGGCACTGCCACTGCAGCTGAGCAATGAACCAGTCGACCCGGCGCTGCAACCGCCGGAAGCGGCCCATGGTGAACTGACCCTGCGCTGGCAGGCCGGCAGCGAAGGCCAGCGCTACCGGGTGCAGGTCGATCGCCATGGCGACTTCAAGGCACCGCTGGTCGACCAAACCGTGGCCGAGCCGCAGGTCAGTTTCAAGCGGCCGTGGAGCGGCACCCTGCATGTGCGCGTGCAGTACATCGACGACGACGGCCATGCCGGCGAGTTTTCGCCCGCCCAGCAGATCAAGCTGGCGTGCCGCCTGTGCTACGGCGCCGGCGGCGGCGCCGTGCTGCTCTGGTTGCTGTTGTGAGGCGTTCGCCACTGCCGTGGAGCAAACGGATCGCACTGGCCCTGCTGGCCGGTGTGCTGACCGTGCTGGCCAGCCAGGGCCAATGGCTGTGGCGGCAGGACGAGAGCGCCTACGACGCACTGGTCGGTGGTTGGGATTACCGCCCCGACCCCAGCGTGCTGATCGTGGCCATCGACGAAGGCAGCCTGCAACGCATCGGCCAGTGGCCCTGGCCGCGCTCGATACACGCGCGCCTGCTGGACCGGTTGACCGATGCCGGTGCCGAGCGCGTCGCCCTGGACCTGGTGCTGTCCGAACCGGATCGGCGCGACAGCCGCCAGGACGATGCGCTGGCGGCCGCCATCCGCCGCAATGGCCGGGTGGTGCTGCCGGTGCTGGCCGCGCCCGCTGCCGGTGACCGCATGGCCGAGGAAATGCTGCCGATCCCGCAGATCGCGGCCACTGCCGCAGCCATCGGCCACACCGATGTCGAAGTGGATGGCGACGGCGTCGCCCGCGGTCTCTACCTGCACGCGGGCATCGGCCAGCCACATTGGCCGGCGCTGGGCCTGGCGTTGGCCGGCCTGCCGGCGGGCGCCGTGCACGGCCTGCCCGACCCCGACCCGGGAATCGGCTCGCCCTATCAATGGCGACGCGACGACTATGTGCGCGTGCGCTACGCCGGCCCGCCGGAGCGGTTGCCGCAGGTGTCCTACGCCGACGTGCTCGATGGCCACGTCGACATGGCGATGCTGCAGGGCCGCCGCATCGTGGTCGGCATGACCGCCAGTGGCATCGCGCCGCGCCTGCTGACACCGACCACCCGCGAATTCTGGATGAGCGGCAGCGAGTACCAGGCCAACATCGCTTCGATGCTGCTGCAGCACAAGCAGATCGATGTTCTGCCCCCGGCATGGCAACAGGCCATCAGCGCGGTGCTGGTCGCACTGTGCGTTCTCCTGCTCGGCCTGCGCCTGCCCTGGCTTGCGGCGCTGGCGTCGTTGCCGGCGGCCCCATTGCTGAGCTGGGTGCTGCTGCGCAGCAGCGATCTGTGGTGGGCGCCGGCCACCGCGATGCTGGGCATTCTATTGGTGCTTCTGGCCTGGGCGATCTGGCGGATCTCGGCCTGGCACCGCCAGGCCAACCGCGATGCGCTGACCGGCCTCGGCAATCGCCTGCGCTTCGAGCAGTCATTGCAGCAGGAATGCGACGCCGCGCGACGCAGCGGCAAGCCGCTGAGCCTGGCGTTGATCGACGTGGACCATTTCAAGCGTCACAACGACCTCCATGGCCACCAGGTGGGTGATCGCGTGCTGCGCGATGTCGCCCGCCTGATCGGCGCGCATGCGCGGCGCCCGCGCGACATGGCCGCGCGCTATGGCGGCGACGAATTCGCTCTGGTACTGCCGGATACACCGGCCGAAGGTGCGCGCCTGGTGATCGACGACCTGATCGCCTGCGTGCGGGCACTGCCGCCCCCGGGTGATGGCGGCGGCGAGCGGGTCACCCTCACCATCGGTGTGTTCACCCGCGTGCCGGACGGAGAACTGCAACCGCATCATTTCGTCGAAGGCGCCGACACCGCCCTGTACCAGGCCAAGGCCAATGGCCGCGACGGGTTTGTGATCGACGGCGCGTGAGGCACCATGTGCACTCTGCCTGTAGAGTCGAGCTTGCTCGACTGCGCGCCCATCATTCGAGCGGCCAACAACACCATGCGAATGGATACTCCCCCAGGGTTGATGCCAGACCCGCATGTACAGGGTTGGCCATGGCATACAGCGCTTGTTGCCGGACATCCTGCTCATTCCGGATCAGGTGATCGTAGTAGCCCCGCTGCCACACCGGGCGTCCTTCACCGGAGTGCGCGTTGACCGCGATCGCCACCCTGGACTTGAGTGATTGCATGCAACGGCCAAGCGTACCTTCGCGCAACTGCAGAACCCAGTGCAGATGATCCGGTATCACCACCCAAGCCAATGACCGCGTGATCCCCTTGCAGTCGCTGCCTCGCAGCTCATCAGTCAAGGCATCCACGCATCGCGGGTCTGCAAAGACGCGTTGGCGTCCGGCAGTGACAGTGGTGACTACGTAGAAGCATCCGACCGTGGAGCATCGGCCGCGCAACAAGGCTGGACTGGGCATACGGGCAGCATGGACCGCGGTTCACGGCCAGACCTATCAGGAGACCCCGAAATGGCGATGAGACATTGTCTGAACTCGTTCGATTGAGGCCCGCTGGAAGCAGTCGAGCAAGCTCGACTCTACTCTCGCCTGCCGTCACGCCAGAATGGCGATGATCCGCCACCCGGTGCAACATACGCATGCGAATGGTTAGACTGTAGGCCTCGCCCTGCGCCCCCGGACCCCCATGAACGCCCGCCTGTTCCGCTTCGGCATCAATCTCTGGCCGCCGTTCCTGTTCACCGGCATCCACGTCACCCGGGTCTCGCCGGACTACCGGCAGATCGACGTCGAACTGCGCATGCGGCCCTGGAACCGCAACTACGTCGGCACCCACTTCGGCGGCAGCCTGTTCGCGATGACCGATCCGTTCTGGATGCTCGGCCTGCTGCACATCCTCGGCCGCGACTACTACGTGTGGGACCGCGCCGGTGCGATCGATTTTCTCAAGCCCGGCCGCGGCACCGTGCGAACCTCGTTCCGCATCGATGACGCGCTGCTGGACGAGCTGCGTGCCGAAGCGGCCAGCGGCGAGAAGGTGCTGCGCTGGTTCAGCAACGACGTGGTTGATGAAAGCGGTGAAGTGGTCGCGCAGGTGCGCAAGCAGGTCTACCTGCGGCTGAAGCCACACGCACGCTGAGCGTCAGTCGCGCGCCGTTGCCCCCGTGGCGGGCGAAGCCTGCAGCGGTACCGAAAGCCAGGGGCTGTCGGCAACGCTGCGCGACGGGGAGCGGCGTGGCACCTGCAGGCGGCTGCCATCGGCCGACAACTGCGGGGCGCGCACCGGCGAGCGGAACTGTTCCGGCAGGCGCTGCAGCGCGTCTGCCGGGTCATCCGCCTGCTGCCGCAGCCAGCGCTGCGCCCCAAGCAGCCGCAGCATCGCAGCGGCGTCCTGGGTGCGCGACGAATAGGCGGGATAGGCCGGTGCGGCGATATCCGTCAGCACGCAACCCATGATGTTCGACAGGCAACCGAAGTCACGCTGTGGCGGCGCCGACACGGGCAACGGACGATCCGCCTCCAGTGCCGCCGTTGCCGCCGCGCCGCAGGCCCAACCGATATTACCGGCCACGCGTGCCAGGGTGCTGCTGCGGTCCAGCACCAGTACGCCGCCGAATTCCCTCGCTGAGGTTTCGATCGCCGCCTGGCTCATCGCGTACTCGCCCTGCATCGCCCGGCACAGGCTCTGCTCGTCGGTCCGCATCGGCTGCATCGCCAGCGCGCATTCCGCGGGCAGCGGGTGGTCGGCTGGAAGTTCAACCAGCATGTCGGCCAGCAGTTGTGCATTGGCCTGGACCAGGCTGGCCCCGACGATGCTCTCGACCAGATAGCTGCCCCCGGGCACCAGCCGGCGCCCCAGCTGCAGCCCCAGGCAACTGCCGCGCAGGGCGCCATCAACATCGCCCTGTACGTAGGCCAGCGCGCGGGCGCTGGTGGCATCCATCACCAGGCCATAGGTCGGCAGGGGCACCTGGATGCCTTCGCCCTTCGGCTGGAACGGCGACACGAAGTGGTCCGCCTCGGCCAGCTGGTCCAGGCGCGCATGCAGCAGCTGGTGACCGGCGTGGGCTTCGGCAAACCGCTGCGGATCGGCGCGCACCTGCGCCAGGCAGCCGCTGGCGGCCGGGCCGCAGCTGGCGGATGGGCGCGAATGCAAGCCGCCGGGGGCGCTGGCCAGCTGGGGCTGTGTGACGTTATTGCCGTGCGGGTCGGCGTCCCAGCGCCGCACGTCTTCGGCCAGCGCCTGCTCGCGCTGGCGGGCATCCAGGCCGTCAACGCCGAGCGTCCACAACTGCGCATAGCCATTGCGGCCGGGTGCCGGCAGGCGGGTCTCCAGCCGCTGCTGCGCCTGCAGCCGCGATTCGGGGATGGGCCACATGCGCGAGGCACACCACACGACGATGGCCAGCACCAGCAGGCCCAGCAGGGTCCAACCCAACCCACGCAGTATCTTCAACACAGCGTCCCTTCCATGTGCCGTTGCCGCAGTTGATTGCCCAGCGTAATCGACCCGCGGTCACCGCTACAATGCGCGCATGTCGCTCGAAGCCCCCGCCCTGGTTCCCCGCCCCTCCCTGCAGCGCCTGTTCCTGACCGGCCTGCTGACCCTGCTGCCGATCTGGCTGACCTGGGTCGTGGTCAAGTTCGTGTTCGTGCTGCTGTCGGGTATTTCCAGCCCGCTGGTGGTACCGCTGTCCGAGCAGATCGCGACCAGCTTCCCGCACTACCTCGGCTGGGTGCGCGCCGAATGGATCCAGGACACCATCGCCCTGCTGGCCACGTTGCTGGTGATCCTGGCGGTGGGCGTGGCCAGTCGCCGTGTACTCGGCCAGCGCCTGCTGCGCTGGGTCGGGGCGATCATCAAGCGCATTCCGCTGGCCAGCATCATCTACGACAGCGCCAAGAAGCTGCTGGACATGCTGCAGACCGAGCCGGGCAGCACCCAGCGCGTGGTGCTGATCGACTTTCCGCACCGTGACATGAAGTCGGTCGGGCTGGTTACCCGCGTGATCAAGGAACACGGCACCGACCGTGAACTGGCCGCGGTGTACGTGCCGACCACGCCGAACCCGACGTCGGGCTACCTGGAAATCGTGCCGGTGGAGCTGCTGACCCCGACCGACTGGACCGTCGACCAGGCGATGAGCTTCATCATTTCCGGCGGCGCCGTGGCGCCGTCCAGCGTGCCGTTCACCCGCGCCGGCGACCGCGCCGAATGACCCCGGCGCCGATCGAGCGCCCACTGCAGGACCGCGCGGTCCTGCTGTTCATCGTGCTGGCCGCGTTCTTCTGCGGCAATGCGGTGCTGGCCGAGCTGATCGGGGTGAAGATCTTCGCCCTGGAAGACACGCTGGGCATCGACCCGCTGAACTGGAACCTGTTCGGCCAGACCGGCTCGTTGAGTTTCACCGCCGGCACCCTGCTGTGGCCGGTGGTGTTCATCATGACCGACACCATCAACGAGTTCTTCGGCAAGCGCGGCGTGCGCTTCATCTCGTGGCTGGCGGTGGTGCTGATCGGCTACGGCTTCCTGTTCGCCTTTGCGGCCATTTCGCTGGCGCCGGCCAGCTGGTGGGTCACTTCGATGGACGGCCACGGCGTACCCGACTACCAGGCGGCGTTCGCCGCCGTGTTCGGCCAGGGCATGTGGACCATCGCCGGCTCGCTGGTCGCGTTCCTGCTTGGCCAGCTGATCGACGTGGCGGTGTTCCACCGCATCCGCCAGGCCACCGGCGAACGCCACGTGTGGCTGCGCGCGACCGGCTCGACTGCGATCTCACAGGTGGTGGACAGCTTCGTGGTGATCTGGATCGCCTTCGTGCTCGGCCCGCAGCACTGGCCGACATCGCTGTTCCTGGCGGTGTCCAGCGTCAACTACATCTACAAGATGGGCTTTGCGATCGCCTTGATCCCCCTGCTGTACCTGATGCGACGTGCGATTACCCGCTACCTGGGCGTTGAACGCGCCGCCGCATTGCGCGCCGCCGCTGCTGCTGACTGAAGCCCCAGCGAACGCCAGCTGACTGCGCCTTCACGCTGGCCGTACGCGGCCGGATCGTGCAAGCTCCACGGTCTGTGTTCCACGGAAGCTCCTGATGCCGCATCCCACCCGCGTCCTGGCCGCCGCCATCGCCGCGTTTTTCCTGTTCAGTGCCGTACCGTCGGCCGAAGCAGCGAAGAAGAAGGCCAGCCGCCCTGCCGCCGCGCAGACCCGCCAGGCGGCCAAGCCCAAGGCCAAGCCCGCCCGCGCCACCGCGCCGGCCCGTGGCAGCTCGGCGCGCCGCGCCACGCCGCGTCCGGTCGCGCCGGCCCGGGCCGTACCCAAGCAGGTACAGTTGGAGCGCCTGTACGACGAGTACTGGGATGCCTCGATGCGGTTGAATCCGCTGCAGGCGACCTTCCAGGGCGAAGCCCGCTACAACGACCAGCTGCCCAACATCCTGTCTGCCGCATGGCGCCAGCAATCGCACGACTTCACCACCGAGTGGCTGGGCAAGGTCGAGAAACTCGGCAGCGACGGCCTGCAGGGCCAGGACCTGCTCAGCTACGAGATCTTCGTTCGCGATGCGCGCGCCTCGCTGGCCGCCGAGCGCTACCCGAGCTGGATGATGCCGATCAGCCAGTACTACAACATCGGCAGCATCATGGCGATCCTCGGTGCCGGTGCCGGCGCGCAGCCGTTCAACACCGTGCAGGACTACGACACCTGGTCTCGCCGTTCGCTGGGCATTCCCGAGCTGTTCGACCAGGCCATCGACAACATGCGCCAGGGCATGAAGGCCGGCGTCGTGCAGCCACGCGACCTGATGGAAAAGGTATTGCCGCAGCTGGATGCGGTGATCAAGCCGACCGCCGAAGAGAGCATCTTCTGGTCGCCGATCCGCACCATGCCCAACACCATCGCGGCCGAGGACAAGGCGCGCATCAGCGCCGAATACAAGCGCATGATCGAGCTGCGCATCATGCCGGCCTACCGCGCCCTGCGCGGCTTCATCGCCACCGAGTACCTGCCGGCCACGCGTGCCAGCAGTGGCCTGGGCGCGCTGCCCGATGGCCAGGCCTGGTACGCCAACCTGATCGTGCAGACCACCGCCAGCGACCAGACCGCCGCGCAGCTGCATGCGCTGGGCGAACAACGCGTGCAGGAACTGCAGGCCCAGATCGCCACGGTGATGAAGGATGCCAAGCTGCGTGGCAGCCCCACCAAGCTGCTGCGCAGCATGCGCAACGACCGCCAGTTCCAGTACGGCGATGCCAACGCGCTGATCAACCGCTACCGCCAGGTGCAGCTGCAGGTCAACGCACGCCTGCCGCAGGTGCTGGATACGTTGCCGAAGGCACCGCTTGAGGTGCGCGCGGTGGAACCGGAGCGGGCGCTGACTGCCGCTGCCGCCGCGTACCAGCCGGCATTGCCCGGGCAGTCCGCCGTGCTGTACGTGAACACCCGCGACCTGGCCAGCCGCAAACGCTGGAACGTGCCGGTGCAGTACCTGCATGAGGCGATCCCCGGCCATCACGTGCAGCTGGGCCTGCAGCAGGAACTGGCCAAGCTGCCGCGCTTCCGCCGCCTCGGTGGCGATCTCGCCTTCGTCGAAGGCTGGGGCCTGTACGCCGAAACGCTGGGCGAAGACCTCGGCATCTACACCGATCCCTACGACCGCATCGGCTACCTGTACTCGCGCCTGCTGCGTGCCGCGCGCGTGGTGGCCGATACCGGCGTGAACGCACAGGGCTGGAGCAAGCAGCAGGCCGTGGCCTACCTGCAGAAGACGGTCGACATGAGCAGCGATGACGCCAATGCCGAAGTCGAGCGGATCATGGCCCAGCCCGGACAGGCCCTCTCCAACGTGGCTGGCCTGACCACCATCGTGGCCCTGCGCGACAAGGCCAGGGCCCGCCAGGGAGCCGCCTTCGACCTGCGTCGCTTCCACGCCGAACTGCTGAAGGACGGCTCGATGCCGCTGGACGTGCTGGACCGCAAGATGGAACGCTGGATGGCCGAGCCGGCCAGTGCCACGCCCGCCCCTTCACCCTGACCCGACCGGAGCCCTCATGCGCCCTGCCGTCGTCCTGCTCGTCGCCGTGCTGGGCCTGCTACCCCCAGCCAGCTCCGCCGCCCCGGTGCTGACCCCACCGGATGCGGGTATCGACGGCCTGATGCAGGCCTATGACGGCCAGGTGCCCGGCGCCGCGGTGCTGGTCCTGCATGACGGGCAGCCGGTATTCCGTCGCGGCTACGGGCTGGCGGTGGTGGAAGACGGCACCCCGGTCACCGCGGCCAGCAACTTCCGGCTGGCCTCGGTCAGCAAGCAGTTCACCGCCGCGGCGGTGCTGCTGCTGGTGGAGGACGGCCGGCTCGGGCTGGACCAGACCGCCCGCCAGTGGCTGCCCGAACTGCCACCGGCTGCCGCCGCCATCACCATCCGCCAGCTGCTGTCGCATACCAGCGGCCTGCTCGACTACGAAGACCTGATGGACCCGGCCGACCCGCGGCAGGTGCACGATGCCGACGTGCTGGCCCTGCTCTCGCGCGAAGACCGGCTGAACTTCACGCCCGGCACGCAGTACCGGTACAGCAACAGCGGCTACGCGCTGCTGGCACTGATCGCCGGACGCGCCTCGGGCCAGGATTTCGCAGCCTTCCTGCAGCAGCGCATCTTCCGCCCGTTGGGCATGGCCCATACCGTGGCCCACCAGGACGGTGTCGACACGATCGCCACGCGTGCCTATGGCTACAGCTGGCTCGATGGCCGCTGGCAGCGCACCGACCAGAGCACCACCAGCGCCGTGCTCGGCGATGGCGGCATCTACTCCTCGCTGGACGACCTGGCCCGCTGGGATGCCGCGCTGTATGACGACCGCCTGTTGTCCAAGGCCTCGCGCCGCGCGATGTTCAGCCCGGCCACCACGACCACCGAACCTGACGTGCCGCACTACGGCTTCGGCTGGCGCCTGAATGGCGCTGTGCAATGGCACAGCGGCGAAAGCATCGGCTTCCGCAACGTGATCGTTCGCCACCCGGAAAAGCACCTGACCGTGATCGTGCTGACCAACCGCAACGACCCCGAACCCTATCCGCTGGCGCTGAAGATCGCCCAGCGCTGGCTGGACACCCTGCAATGACGGCTGCTTCCGACGCCCTGCTGGGCATTCACCACGCCGCGCTGATCTGCAGCGACTACGCGCGCTCGAAGGACTTCTACGTGCGCATCCTTGGCCTGCGCGTGCTGGCCGAGAACCACCGTGTCGCGCGCGACTCCTGGAAGCTGGACCTGGCCCTGCCCGACGGCGGCCAGCTGGAACTGTTCTCGTTCCCCTCACCGCCGCCCCGCCCGAGCCGCCCGGAAGCCCAGGGCCTGCGCCACCTCGCGTTCCGGGTGGCCGCGCTGGAGCCGTTCATCCAGCATCTGGCGGGGCATGGCGTGGCCTGCGAACCGATCCGTGTGGACGAATACACCGGCCGCCGCTTCACCTTCTTCGCCGACCCCGACGACCTGCCGCTGGAGCTGTACGAAGTCGGTTGAGCGTTTTTCAATCGTGATTCATCCATGCATGGCATGGTTCTACGTGTCGACCAAGGTCGACACCCACCAAGAGCAGGGCGTGCCATTCCGACAGATTGCGGAGACCTGCCGAAGGCGGGGTGGGTCCGGTTGCGGGGGTGTCCGCGGCATGGATGCCGCGGCCAAGCCCCCAGGGACGGGTTCACGGCGTCCCCCGCAACCGGACCCACCCCGCCATCCCACGGAATGCGTGCCTTTGCTTCGGCCGTTGCGGTTGCTGTTGCCTCTGCAGGTGCAGCGCGCAGCCCTGCAAAGCCCCCCCTTCCCCATACCCCGCCGAATGGGTATACAGTCGACCCGTACCGGCATCGTGCCGGAATGAACCCTGGGAGGGGACCATGCGCAAGACCTTCAAGACCCTGCTGCTGGCGCTGCCGCTGTGCCTGGCCGCGCTCTCGGCGCAGGCCGCCGACGGCGCCGCCGGCCGCTGGAAGACCATCGACGACAAGACCGGCAAGGTGAAGTCGATCGTGGAGATCACCCAGGCCGCCAATGGCACCCTGACCGGCAAGGTGGTCGACATCCTGCACTCGGACAAGGGTCCCAACCCGGTCTGCGACGGCTGTGAAGGCGCCAACAAGAACAAGCCGGTAAAAGGCATGACCATCCTCTGGAACCTGAAGGCCGACGGCGCCAACAAGTGGTCCGGTGGCACCATCCTCGACCCGGCCAACGGCAAGACCTACAAGTCGAAGATGGAACTGCAGCCGGGTGGCACCAAGCTGGACGTATCCGGCTGCATCGCCTTCATCTGCCGCGCGCAGACCTGGCAGCGCGAATAAGCGCCCTGACCCGCCCCCGGCCGGGTCACCTCGTTGCGGGCATGCGATACTCTGCGGTTCCCCTCGGCTTCACCCCGCGACCATGACCCGTACCGCGCTCGTCACCACCGCCCTGCCCTACGCCAACGGCCCGCTGCACCTGGGCCACCTGGTCGGCTACATCCAGGCCGACATCTGGGTGCGTGCGCGGCGAATGAGCGGCGGCAAGGCCTGGTTCATCTGCGCCGACGACACCCATGGCACGCCGATCATGCTGGCTGCGGAAAAGGCCGGGGTCACCCCGGAAACCTTCATCGCCAACATCCAGGCCAGCCACGAGCGTGACTTCGCCGCCTTCGGCGTCGCCTTCGATCACTACGACTCGACCAACTCGGCGGCCAACCAGGCGCTGACCGAGCAGTTCTACCTGAAGCTGGAAGCGGCCGGCCACATCAGCCGCCGTTCGGTGGCGCAGTTCTACGACCCGGCCAAGGGCATGTTCCTGCCCGACCGCTACGTCAAGGGCATCTGCCCGAACTGCGGCAGCCCCGACCAGTACGGCGACAACTGCGAAGTGTGCGGCGCCACCTATGCGCCGACCGACCTGAAGGAGCCGCGTTCGGTCATTTCCGGTGCCACCCCGGAAATGCGCGATTCGGAGCACTTCTTCTTCGAGGTCGGCCACTTCGATGCGTTCCTGCGCGACTGGCTTGCCGGCGATGTCGCCCTGCCGGGCGTGAAGGCCAAGCTGGGTGAATGGCTCAATGCCGAAGGCGGCCTGCGCGCGTGGGACATCTCGCGCGATGCGCCGTACTTCGGTTTCCAGATTCCCGGCCAGCCGGGCAAGTACTTCTACGTCTGGCTGGACGCGCCGATCGGCTACCTGTCCAGCTTCCAGACCCTGTGCGGCAAGCTCGGCGAAGACTTCGAATCGCACCTGCGTGCCGGCACCAGCACCGAGCTGCACCACTTCATCGGCAAGGACATCGTCAACTTCCACGGCCTGTTCTGGCCGGCGGTACTGCACGGTACCGGCCATCGCGCGCCGACCCGCCTGCACGTCAACGGCTACCTGACCGTGGACGGCGCCAAGATGAGCAAGTCGCGCGGCACCTTCGTAATGGCCCGCACTTTCCTCGACGCTGGCCTGGAACCGGAAGCGCTGCGTTACTACTACGCGGCCAAGTCCGGCGGTGGCGTCGACGATCTCGACCTGAACCTGGGTGACTTCATTGCCCGCGTCAATGCCGACCTGGTCGGCAAGTTCGTCAACCTGGCCAGCCGCTGCGCCGGCTTCATCAGCAAGCGCTTCGACGGCCAGCTGGCCGCGCAGCTGCCCGATGCGGCGCAGTACCAGCGTTTCGTCGATGGCCTGGCGCCGATCCGCGAAGCGTACGAGCGCAACGACCCGGCTGCGGCGATCCGCCTGACCATGACCCTGGCCGACGAAGCCAACCGCTACATCGATGACGTCAAGCCGTGGGTGATCGCCAAGCAGGAAGGCGCCGATGCGCAGCTGCAGGCGGTCTGCAGCCAGGGCCTGAACCTGTTCCGCGTGCTGGTCACCGCACTGAAGCCGGTGCTGCCGGCCACCGCCGCGCAGGCCGAGGCCTTCCTGGCTGCGCCGGTGAACGACTGGACCGACCTGGTGCAGCCGCTGCTGGGCCACCGCATCACCGACTACACCCCGCTGTTTACCCGTATCGACCCGAAGAAGATTGACGCCATGATCGACGCCTCCAAGGACACCCTGCAGCCGGCCGCCGCTGCTGCCCCCGCCGCCAAGGCCGACGCCGCCAAGCCGGCCGCACCGGCACCGGCCAAGGACGAAGCGAACAGCGCCGACGCGCCGGCCTACATCGGCATCGATGATTTCGCCAAGCTCGACCTGCGCATCGGCAAGGTGCTGGTGTGCGAATTCGTGGAAGGCTCGGACAAGCTGCTGCGCTTTGAACTGGATGCCGGCGAGCTGGGCAAGCGCCAGATCTTCTCCGGCATCCGCGGCAGCTACGGTGAGCCGGAAAAGCTGGTGGGCCGCAGCGTGGTGTTCATCGCCAACCTGGCCCCGCGCAAGATGCGCTTCGGCCTGAGCGAAGGCATGATCCTGTCGGCCGGCTTCGACGGCGGCGCGCTGGCGCTGCTGGACGCCGACCGCGGCGCACAGCCGGGCATGCCGGTCCGCTGATGCCTCAAGCGGGCGTGGCCACGGCCGCGCCCGCCGGCAGCACCGGCCACGGGGGCAACGCGATGGGAGGCAACGGAATGGAACTGGCGCTGTTCGACTTCGACCACACCGTGACCACCTGCGATACCTATGGCCGTTTCCTGCGCCGCGTGGCCACGGCCGAACAGCTGGCGCAGGCGTGGTGGAAAGTCGGCCCGTGGCTGGTGGCGTACAAGCTGAAGCTGATCTCGGCCGAACGCATCCGTGCACGCGTCACCCGCCTGACCTTCAGCGACCGCCACAGCGATGACATCACCACGCTGGCCGCCGGCTTCTCGCGCGAATTCCTGCCCGAGGTGGTGCGCCCGGAAATGCTGGAGCAGATCCGCTGGCACAAGGAACAGCAGCACACCGTGGTGATCGTGTCCGGTTCGCTGGACCTGTACCTGAAGCCATGGTGCGAGCAGCTGGGCCTGCAGTTGATCTGCAACCGGCTGGAGAGCCAGGACGGCCGCCTGACCGGTCGCTATGCCGGTGGCGACTGCGGCCCGCGCGAGGTCGAGCACATCCGTCGCCAGTTCGATCTGTCGCGTTACGTGCGCATCCATGCCTACGGCGACAGTTCCGAAGACAAGCCGATGCTGGCACTGGCCCACGAGCGCTGGTTCCGTGGCAAACCCCTGAAGTAACCCAACGCGCAGCCTTCGCCACGCATGAGCCTGACCCCGCCCCTGACCGAACGACTCGACCGCCTGCTGCCCCAGACCCAATGCGGGCAATGCGGTTACGACGGCTGCCGCCCCTACGCGCAGGCGATGGCGCGCGGCGAGGCGGGCGTGGACCGCTGCCCACCGGGTGGCGATGCCGGTGCGCGTGCACTGGCCCAGGTGCTGGGCACACCGGCCATTCCGTTTGACCGCTCGCGCGGCGAGCACAAGGCCGCGCAGGTTGCGTTGATCGTGGAGGCCGACTGCATCGGCTGCACCAAATGCATCCAGGCCTGCCCGGTGGATGCCATCGTCGGCGGTGCCAAGTACATGCACACGGTGATCGCCGATCTGTGCACCGGCTGCGAGCTGTGCATTCCGCCGTGCCCGGTGGACTGCATCGAACTGGTGCCCCCGCAACAAGGCTGAGATCCCTTTTCCAACGGAAAAGGGATCTGACCCCGTTCAATGATTACGGCACCGCTGCCGTCACCACGATCTCGACCTTCCACTCGGCGTGGGCCAGCTTGGCTTCGAACGTTGCGCGGGCCGGGGTCGCGCCCTCGACCACCCACTCGTCCCACGCCTTGTTCATGCCATCGAAGTCGGCGATGTCGGCCAGGAACACTTCCGCGCGCAGCACGTGCTGGCGATCGCTGGCCACCAGCGCCAGCAGCTTGTCGATCTCCGCCAGCACCTGCCGGGTCTGACCGGTGATGTCCTGACTGGTGTCTTCCGGAATCTGGCCGGAGAGGTAGGCGACCTTGTTGTACACGGTCATTTCGGACATGCGCGGTCCGACGTCGTAACGCTCCATCATGGGCGTGGCTCCTGCGGGTGATCAGGCCTGCATTGTCCTCCAAAGCGGTCAACGATGGGTGCACGCGGGCGTGCCGCACAACGCCACTACCGCGCTCCGACACGCCCGCTGGTCAAATGCCCGCGACAGGCGCACGATGCGCCACGCCCGCGTTGACACCGCCCTCGCCCTCCCTGACGCACCCTTGCGCCGATGACCGAAACCACCGACCCCGCCACCGCTTCCTCCACCCCGGCATGGAAGCGGGTCCTTACCATCGTCGTCCCGCTGCTGATCCTGGCGCTGGCCCTGCATGGGCTGGCCAACGAGTTCGATGAGAACGGCTACCGCGCCATCCGCCACGCCTTCCATCAACTCAGCGGCACGCAGATCGCGCTTACCGTGGTGCTTGGCCTGGCCAGCTACGCCTGCCTGATCGGCTTTGACGCCATCGGCCTGCGCCGCAGCGGCATCCGCGTGCATCCGGCACGCATCGGCATCACCGCGTTCCTGGCACATACGCTGGGCCAGACCGTGGGCTTCGCCGCGCTGACCGGTGGCGCGGTGCGCCTGCGCGGTTACCGCACCGCCGGCCTGGACCTGGCGCAGATCGGCCAGGTGGTGCTGATGAGCACGCTCGGCTTCGTGTTCGGTGCCTGGCTGCTGATCAGCGTGGCGCTGTGCATGGAGCCTGAAGCCGCGGCGCTGGCACTGCCGCTGAATCCGGACGCGGTGCGCGTGGTCGGCATCATCGCGCTGTTCGCCTATCTGGCGATGCTGCTGCTGGTCGGCCGCGAAGGCCGCCAGTTCAGCGTGTTCGGCCATGGCCTGTGGCTGCCCGACCGCCGCACCATGATCGGCGTCACCGTGCTCAGCGTGATCGAACTGGTACTGGCCAGCGCCGCGTTCTACGCGCTGCTGCCGGACTCGACGCCCACCGGCCTGCCCGGCTTCGTCGGCCTGTACCTGGTCGCGGTGCTGGCCGGCCTGGTCTCCACCGTCCCCGCAGGCCTCGGCGTGTTCGAATGGAGCCTGCTGAAGCTGCTGCCGCAGGTTGCACCGGCGGCGGTGCTGGCCGCCGCGCTGATCTACCGCGTTACCTACTACGTGCTGCCGTTGGTGCTGGCCACCCTGCTCGCATTGGCCCCTGCCCTGCGGCAACCGCTGCAGGCCAGCGCCGGCGCCACCCGCGCCGGCTGGAACGCACTGCGCCCCTGGTTGCCACAGATCATCGCGCTGGCGGTGTTCAGCATCGGTGCCGCGCTGGTCATCGACGGCACACTGCCCACGCCACGCCGGCATCTGGTCAATGCCTCACTGCCGGTCCTGGAAACCTCGCACCTGATCGGCAGCCTCAGCGGTGTCGCGCTGCTGCTGATCGGCCAGGGCCTGGCCCGGCGCAGCCATGCGGCGTGGATGCTGGCGATGGCGGTGTGCGTGGTCACCCCGTTGCCGCTGTGGCTGCGCGGCGGCCAATGGTTGATCGCAGTTTCCGCAGTGCTGGCGGCGATGGCCCTGTGGGCCGCGCGCCGCGAGTTCTACCGCCAGGGTGCGCTGCTGGACGAGGCCTGGTCGTGGCCATGGCTGCGCAACCTCGGGCTGGTGCTGGTCGCGGTCACCTGGCTGCTGTTCTTCACTTACAGCCACGTCGAATACCAGAACGAGCTGTGGTGGCAATTCGCGGTGTCCGGCAACGCGCCGCGTGCGCTGCGTGCGCTGCTGGTGGTGGCCATCGCGCTGGTGATGTTCGGCCTGGCGCGATTGCTGCACAGCACGCGCAGCCCGCTGCCGGCCGCCGATGAAGCCACGCTGCAATCGCTGGCGCCGGTGCTGGCCGGTGCCACCGATACCCAGGCCTGCCTGGTGCTGACCGCCGACAAGGCGGTGCTGCGCGATGATGCCAGGCAGGGCTTCGTGATGATGCAGCGCTATGGCGGCTCGCTGATCGCGATGGGCGATCCGGTCGGACCGCCGGAGGTCGCCCGCGCATTGATCTGGCGCTTCCGCGAGGAGGCCGACCGGCTCGGCCTGCGCCCGGTGTTCTACCAGGTGGGCGAGACCTACTGGCAGACCTACCTGGACCTTGGCCTGGGCCTGGTCAAGCTGGGCGAGGAAGCGATGGTGCCGCTGCACGACTTCGGCCTGGAAGGCCGCGAGCGCGCCGACCTGCGCCAGGCCTGGAACCGCGGCAAGCGCAGCGGCCTGTCATTCCGGGTGGCGCCCGTGGAGGAGATTCCCAGCCTGCTGCCACTCCTGCATGCGATCTCCAACGCCTGGCTGGACGACAAGGCCGGCGATGAAAAGGGCTTCTCGCTGGGCAGCTACGACCCGGATTACCTGGCGCGCTTCCCGGTCGCACTGGTCGAGGCCGAAGGCCAGATCGTGGCGTTCGCCAACCTGTGGCAGGCACCGGCCGGCGCCGAGCTGTCGGTGGACCTGATGCGCCATGTCAACGAGGCGCCCAAGGGCACGATGGACTTCCTTTTCATCGAACTGTTCCTGTGGGGCCGCGCGCAGGGCTACGCGCGCTTCTCGCTGGGCATGGCGCCGCTGTCCGGCCTGGCCCAGCATCGGCTCGCGGGCCGCTGGAACCGGCTGGCCGGCCTGCTGGCGCGGCACGGTGAACGCTTCTATGGCTTCAGTGGCCTGCGCCGCTTCAAGTCGAAGTTCGATCCGCAGTGGCGGCCGCGCTATCTGGCAGCGCCCGGCGGCATGCACCTGCCGGCGGCGCTGCTGGATGCCACGCGCCTGATCTCGCTGGACCCGCGGCGGAATTGAGACCCCCTACCGCCGGGCATTGCCCGGCGCTACGCGCCACCCTTGAGGATCACCTCGGCCAGGCGGTCGTAGTCACCATTGAAGTGATGGTCGCCCGGCAGCTTCACCTTCTGCACGCCATCGTTGGCGGGAAGGCCCGGGCACAACGCGTCATCGTCGTCCTGCCCATACACGCACAACGTCTTGCCAGCCGGCAGCTTCGCCACTTCCGGCGCGATCGGCAGGCCGTCACCGCCGCCGCCCAGCCAGTTGCTGACATGGAACTCGAAGTCGGCCTTCTTGCCCACCGACAGCAGCACAATACGGTCCAGTGCCGCGCGGGTATCTGCATCGAGCTGGTTGATGGTGGCCGGCAGCACGTCGGCGCCCTGCGAGAAACCGATCAGCATCACCTTGTCGCGGTGCCACTGCTGGCGGTAGTGATCGATGATCTTCTGCAGGTCCGCAGCAAAGCCCTTCGGCGTGCGCTCGCTCCAGAAGTAGCGCAGCGAATCGATGCCGACCACCGCCACGCCGTGCTCGTTGAGCGACGACGCCACGTCCTTGTCCAGGCCGGCCCAGCCACCGTCGCCGGAGACAAACACGGCCAGCGTGTCACCGTTGCCGGTCGCCGGTACTTCCACCACCGGCAGGCCCTTCAGCGCAGCCGGCGGCGGTGCCAGGCTGACACCCGCCTGCGCCCCCATCACCCGCGCCGCAGCCACCAGGCCCGGTGAGGCATCACCGCGCGTGGTGCGCTTGAACTCGCGCGCCATCGCCACCTGCTGCACGAACCCGCTGGCCTCGCCCATCTTGCAGCCGTGATCACCGGCCGCACTCAACCACGGGAAGTTCAGTTCGGCGGGCTGCAACCTGTTGCGCTTCACGCCATCGCCGCAGACCATGCGCTCGTGGCTGTGGTCCGGGCAGAAGCCGGTGGTGAGCAGGCCGGCGAATACCTGGGTATCGGCCTGCGCCGCCAGCGAGTAGGCCATTTCGGCACCTTCACCATCGCCGCCGACCAGCGGCAGGTGATAGCCGGGAAGATGCAGCGACGCCTGCAGCCAGCGCGAGAAGTTCTCGACGTCACCGGAACCGAACGAGCAGGTCGGGTTACCCTCGCGCTTGAGCACCCCGCGCAGATGCGCGATATCCACGGCAGCGACCATCGCGCCATCGGCACGCAGGGCCTCGATCGGCAAACGGCTGGTATCACCGCCGGCAGAAGGTTCATGGAACCAGATCACTACCCGCTGCGGCGTTCCCGACGGCATGTGCACCGGAATCTGTTCGAACCGCCCGTGGCTGAACTGCTGCACGTTGGCCGCCGCCATCGCCGGCAGCGCAGCCAGCGCCAGTACCACACCCATTGCCCTGCCCAGCCCTGCACGCTTCATATCGCAGCCCCGATGGAATGCGCACACGATACGCCGCCACCGCGTGCACGGCACGTACCGGCGCAGGCCGTTGGGGGTTCAGTGAGGGGCGGGACGGCGGCTGCGGCGGTACAACGCCAGCGCCAGGTACAGCAGCCAGCCCACGATCACCGCAATCACAACCTTCTGCCCCAGCCCACGCGGCGGCCCAGCGCGCCACAGCACGTGCAGCCAGAGAAGCACGAACGCCAGCCACGCCCAGCCCCAGAGCAGGCCGGCGGCGGACTGCCAGCCCGGTTCGCGGCGCAGGTACCAGGCCTGCAGCAGCATGCCGACGCTGGCACACAGGAACGCGGTGTTGGCCGCCAGCCCATGGATGAACGGTGCCAGCAATGGCGTTGCATCAGGCAGCCAGCTGTCACCGATGGCGACGGTGGCCAGCCCCAGTGCGGACACGGTGAACAGCAGCGGCGCGGCCCCGCTGCGACGCGGGCCGATGCTGCCGCGATACAGCGCGATGCCGAGCACCGCGATGGCCAGCGCCAACAGGCAGTACGCCGCGCGCAGTGCCAGCCCCCACGGCCCATGCAGGTAGAGGCTGAGCGTGGCCCGCACCCAGTCCAGGTCGGTGCGCGCGAACTGGGTCCACAGTGCAGTCGCCACGAACAGCAGCAACGCCACCATCGCCAGCACTGCCGCCGGACGCGCGCGGTTCATGGCGCGGCATCCGGATGCCGCGCCTGCCACTCGGCCAGCGCCTTGCGGTAGCGCTGCAGCTCATCGGCATACAGGTCAAGCACGCACAGCGGGCAACCACTGCCGCAACACTCGTTGGGACCGGGTTCTTCCGGCGGCAGCGGGCGGGGATCGGGATCAGGGACGGACACGGTCGGAAACGGTGTTGGGGGAAACAGCGCCCAGTGTACCGGGCGGGCTCAGCGGCCCAACTGCCGGCGCAGGTTGTCGCGGGCCGCGGCATCCAGGCGCTGGTGGAAGAAATCGCTGAGGAAGATGCGTGGCGCGCGCAGCAGGCCCTGCAGGAAGCGCCGGCGCCCGGCACGGTACAGGAAGCCCGGTACCACGCCCGTGTACTCCTCGGCCACGCCGCGGTCGTAGGCGGCGAACACCGGTTCCGGCGCGGCCAGGATCGCCATGTCGCAGTCCAGGAACAGCGCGGCCTCGGCATCGACATCGTCCGGGCCGAGCTCGCCATGGCGGGCGGTCAGCAGGATCAGCTGCTCGACCCGGGTGCCATCGACGGCGGCCAGTTCCGGTGCCTGCGCGATTGCCTGCAGCGCCAGCTGCGCCGAGCGTGCCTCGTTGTCCTTGCGCCCGGCCTGGTAGATCGCATCGTGGTAAAGCGCGGCCAGATAGACCTCGGCCGGCTGCTGCCAGCCCGGGCCATCAGCCACCTCCTGGCAGTGCTGCAGCACGGCGCGCACGTGGCCGAAGTGGTGGTAGGCGCGAGGCGGCGTTGCATAGCTGTCCTGCAGCGCCTGCCACTGCGCCGGGGAAAGCGAGAGCGGTGAGAAGTCCATGCCCGGATCATCCCGCCTGCGCCGGCGGCGGGCAAGCTGGCTGTTTTTTCACCACGCACTCACAACGCTTGCCGGGCGCGGCCTGGGCGCGGTTGTCCACAGCTTTGTCGAGCGCTGGTCCACACCGGTTGTGGATGAACCGCGACGCCGACCAACGGTCGCTGCAGCGGAACATCCCTGGGTCTACACTCGCCACAGGCGGGAGCGCCCGCCGCTGCCGGGAGCTGTCATGTACCGTCCTTCCGTCCCTTGCCTGGCCCTTTCGCTGCTCGCCCTCTGTGCGCCGGCCTTCGGCGCGGACCCGGCGCCGCCTGCAACGGTGGTGACCACTCCAACCATCACCGTGTCGGCCCCGCGCGTGCCAACGCCGGAGGAAGTGTTCGCCATTCCGGCGGACCTGCGCGCGATGCTGCAGAAACAGGTGATCCAGCGCAGCTACTCCCGCGACCTGCGCCTGCAGGCGCTGGTGGAAATGATCTTCGACCAGCACGGCCTGGACCTGCAGTACGACGCCAATGCGACCTACACCGTCAGCGAAATCTGGCAGCACCGCCAGGCCAACTGCCTGGCCTTCACCCTGCTGTTCGTGACGCTTGCCCGCGAAGCCGGCATCCAGGCCCGCGTGCAGGAAGTGGGACAGGTGGTGTCGTGGTACCAGGACCAGCAGAACGGCGTGGTCTACAACGTCGGGCACGTCAACGCCGGCGTCGACGTCGGCGGGCGTTTCGGTACCGTCGACCTCGACCGCAACGTGCTCTACGACCGACGCGGGCCGGTTCCGGTCAGCCGTGCGCGGGCCTTGGCGCATTTCTACAACAACCGCGGCGCCGAGTACCTTGCCGAAGGTGACCTGGTGGGCGCACGCGCGTTCTTCGACGCAGCGCTGGCCCAGGACAGCGGGTTCGCTCCAGTCTGGAACAACGTCGGCGTGCTCGACCATCGCGCAGGCGACAACGAAGGCGCACGACAGGCGCTGGACAGGTCGCTGCAGCTGGATGGACGCCAGGATGCCGCGCTGACCAATGCCTCGGCCCTGTTCCGCAGCCTGGGCCTGACCGCGCAGGCGCAGGCGCTGGAGCGCCGGTTGACGTCGGTGCAGCGCGAGGACCCGTTCGCACAGTACATGCTCGGCGCCAAAGCCGAGCGTGCGGGCCAGCTGGATGCGGCGATCCGCTACTACCGCCAGGCGGTGCGCCTGTATGACACCGCGCACCAGTTCCACTTCGGGCTGGCACGGGTCTATTTCCTGGCCGGCCAGCTCAAGCGTGCCGATCGCGAAATGCTGCGCGCGCAGGAACTGGGCGGGGCCCAGGAGCAGGCACGCTACCAGGCCAAGCTGGACAGCCTGGCGCGCTGGCGCGCGCAGCAGGCCAGGCGCTGAGGTCCGGTCAGGCCTTCTTGAGGAAACAGGTCTTCAGGACCAGCCCCTTGATCTTGTCCGAGTTGCCTTCGATGTGCTCGGCATCGTCCTCGACCAGGCGGATGTTGCGGATCACCGTGCCCTGCTTCAGCGGGATCGAGGAGCCCTTCACCTTCAGGTCCTTGATCACGGTGACGGTGTCGCCGGTCTGCAGGGTATTGCCGTTGCTGTCACGCACGACCAGGGTCGAACCGGCGCTTTCCTCGGCGGTCCACTCGAAGCCGCAGTCGGCGCAGATCCACAGCGCGCCATCGGCATAGGTGTTTTCCAGGGTGCACTGCGGGCAGGCGGGGGCGGACGACATCGGCAAGTACCTCAAAATGAATCAACAGCCGCCATTGTAACCGGCCGGCCTTTTTCCCATTCCGCCGGGAGGGGCGGCGGCAGCCCTCCTTCACGGCAGGACGCAGGAACTTGCAGTTGGTGGCGAACTGCAGCAGAGTGCGCGGCCCCTGATCGTCCCCGGAACTCCCCATGCGCCTCGGCATCGACTTCGGTACCAGCAACTCCGCCGCCGCCATCGTGCATGAGGGAAAACTGTTGCCGATCCGCTTCGGCGATGCCGAGCAGTTCCGCACCAGCGTCTACTTCCCCGGCGTGGTGCCCGACCCGGACGACTTCCAGCTCGACGACGGCCAAGAACACCAGCTGCAGCAGATGATCGACAGCGCCGCCCGCGCAGCGCGTGCCGCCGGCCAGGAACGCACGCCACAGGCGCTGCGCCGCGAAGCCCTGCGCGCGTTGCGCCGCGAGTGGATGGAAGCCCGTGCCGGCCAGGAACGCAGTGCCAGCGACCTGCTGCAGAACGCGGTCTACGGTGATGAGGCTCTGGAAGCGTATTTCGAGGAACACGAAGGCAACCTGGTGCAGAGCCCGAAGTCGATGCTGGGCTACAACCTGCACCCGCGCGCCAGGCAGACCATCACCGGCATCGCCGCGCACATCCTTGAACACATCCGCCTGACCGCCAGCGCACAGCTTGGCCGCCCGCTGCGTGCCGCCCTGCTCGGCCGCCCGGTGCAGTTCCGCAGTTCGATCGGCGCGGCCGGCAACGACCAGGCACTGGACATCCTGCGCGAGGCCGCCACCCAGGCCGGCTTCGACCAGATCGATTTCCTCGAAGAGCCGGCGGCGGCGGCCATGCACTACCACGCCGAAAGCCGCGAGCGGCATCAGGCCGTGATCGTCGACATTGGCGGCGGTACCACTGACATCGCGCATGCCGAAGTCGGCGGCGACGACGCACCGCGCATCCACCGCGCCTGGGGTATCGCCCGCGGCGGCACCGACATCGACCTGGCACTGAGCCTGTCCAGCTACATGCCGCTGTTCGGCCGCGGCATCACCCGCGTACCGGCCCACCACTATGTGGAGGCGGCCACCGTCCAGGACATGACCCGCCAGCGCGATTTCCGCCTGCACAAGTACGACCATGTGGACGCGCCCTGGGGCGACCGCCTGCAGGCCCTGCAGGACACCGGCAATACCGCGCGCCTGTACCGCGATGTCGAACGCGCCAAGATCGCCCTGAGCGCTGCCAGCGAGCACCGCAGCACGCTGGACTACATCGCCCGCGATCTGCATGCCGACAGCAGCGCCGACGGCCTGGCCGCCGCCGCCCATGGGTACCTGGAGCAGATCCGCGAACTGCTGGCCCAGGTTCGCAGCGACATCGGTGGCGACCCGGATGCGGTGTTCCTGACCGGCGGCATGTCCCGTGCCGGCTACCTGCGCCAGGCCGTGGCCGAGGCCTTCCCGGGCGCCCGCATGGTCTACGGCGAACCCTCGCTGGGCGTGGTCCAGGGCCTTGCGCTGGCCGCAGCCAGCCAGGATTAACAAAACGTTACGCGGTCTAAGTTACTCTTGGTCGGCTAGAACCCTGCTGCACCTTCCACCGGCCACGCCGGTGCGTGTCTTCCGTGCAGCCCGGCCCGCCCTGCGGGCCTAGCGGCCATGCCTTCCTGGCTCGTTCATGGTCCGCGTACCACCGGAGCCGCCATCGAGACCCGCTTTGGGCACCCGCCAGGCCCCAGAGGCCTTACAACCTGACGCAGCACCTGCACCCATCGACTGCCGCCGTTGTGACGCGGTCTGTTGCCGGCTGCCCGTGCTGCTGCAGCCCGGCGACCAGGTGCCTGGCCAGTTCCTTTCGCGCGACGCCCACGGCCGTGCCGTGATGGCACGCAACGAGGAAGGCTGGTGCGCGGCGATCGATCCCTATCACCTGCGCTGCACGATCTATTCGCAGCGCCCGGCGATCTGCCGCCAGTTTTCGATGGGCGGCGATGACTGCCGCCGCGAGCGGCAGGACTACCTGCGCCAGGCTGATGCCTGGTCGCTTTCCTCCCCTTCCACCTGACAGGAGCAACCATGCCCCGCAAGGCAAAGACCCCCGCGAAGGCCAGCAACAGCATCCGCAGCGAACGCAAGGGCGCGGCCGCCAGCACCGTGGTCAGCAGTGATTCGATCGCTTCGGACCTGGCTGCGTTCCGCAAGGCCGGTGGCAAGATCGAAGTCCTCGGCACCACCTGGGCGCTGAAGAAAGCCAGCTGACCCAGTACCGACCGCGGCGGCGCTGCCGCCGCGGCCTGCCGGACCGCACTCAGCGATCCAGGCGTACCTGCACACTGCCCGAATGCGACTGGATGCGGATGTCACCATCACCGCCGCCCAGCCGCGTGTCGAGGTGGCTGCCCGGCCCGTAGCGCGGCCGCTCCACCTGCCCGGCATCGCTGTTGATCGAACCGCTGAAGCTGTTCACCGACAGCTGCGCCGACACCGTGCGCGGCAGGCTCAGCGTCACCGAGGCGCTCACCGATTCGACGTTGACGCGGCCACCCGGTGCCAACCCGGCCGCTGCCAGCTCGAGGCTGCCCGACACGGTTTCCACCGCCAGCCGCTGCACCCGCCCGGCGTCGACCTCGACCCGGCCGGACACGGTCTGCGCACCGATATCACCGGATACGCCGCCACCGGCCTCGATCCGGCCACTGACCGTATTGACGCCAAGCTTCGGTGTCTGCAGGCGAGCACTGACACTGCCGCTGACCGTGTTGAGCTTGCTGTCGCCACTGCGCCCGGCCGCGCTCAGGCTGCCGCTGACCGTATCGGCCTGCAGGCGGCGCACGTCGATGCCGCTGATGTCCTGGCTGGCGCTGACCGTACTCAGCAGCAGTTCCACCGAGCGCGGCACATTCAGCACCAGCGTGGCGCCACCGTTGCCGTTGCGGCGCGGGTATTCGATCTCCCAGCGCACGCGGTTGGCGCTCTTCTCCTGGCGCAGCTGCAGGCCGTCACTGAGCGTGCCGGTGAGCTGCACATCGTTGCGGTCCCAGCCGCGCACGGTGACCTTGCCGGCAACATTGCTCAGTTCGATGCGACCGCCGGCGGCCAGCGTGTGGCGTTCGTCGATACGGGTGTCGGCCAGCGCCAGCGAGGGTGCCAGCAACAGCGCCACACAGCAGGAAATCAGGGTTCGGGTCATTGCGGTCTCCTCAGGTCGCCAGGCCGGACTCGGCGGCATAGGCCGCCTGCCGGGTCAGTTCCAGACGCAGCGCATAGGTGCGCTTGAGCTGGCCAAGCAGGTGCGGCGCACGTGGGTCCTGCGCCAGTGCGGCGCGGATCTGCGCGGCACTTTCATCGAGTTCGTGCAGGGCCGGCTGCCATTCCGGTGCGCGTCCATCGGGCAGCGAAGCGACGGCCTGCTGGTACTGCTCGGTCATCGCCGCGGCCTGCAGCTGCAATGCGGACGGCGCCGGCATGCCGGGTTGCGCATGGCGCCACGGCGCCACCGCATACACCGCCAGGCTGGCCGCCAGCGCCGCGCCCACCGGCAGCCACCAGCGTCGCCTCGGACGCATGGGCAGGGCCACCACATTGCCATCCGCTGCAGGCGCCGACGGTGGTTCACGCGGTGGCAGCCGGGCCGACAGGCGCTCCCAGCCATCGGCGGGCACGCTGCGTTCGCTGGACAGGGCACGCAGGCGTGCCAGCAGCGCGGAATCGGAATCGTGGTCGTGTGTCGTCATGTCATTTCTCCCAGCCGTGCACGCAGCAAACCGCGCGCACGATGCAACTGTGCCTTGGAACTGCCGACAGCCATCTGCAGCTGCTCGGCGATTTCCTGGTGTTTCCAGCCCTCGATATCGTGCAACACCAGTACCGCACGTGCCCGTGGTGGCAGCGTCGACAGCGCGCGCTCCAGGTCGCGCTCGGTGCCGGCACAGCGGTCATGCACCGCCAGTTCCTGCAGCCCGCCGTCGACCTCATCCAGACTGTCGTGGTCCTGCCCGGCCGCGCGCTCACGCAATTCCATCAGGGCGGCATTGACCCCCAGCCGATGCAGCCAGGTCGACAGGCTGCTCTCGAAACGGAACCCCGGCAGCGCCTTCCAGGCCTGCAGGAAGGCCTCCTGCAGCGCATCTTCGGCACGCGCCTGCTGACCCCCACACAGCCGCCACAGCACGGCAAATACGCGGGGCGCGTGGCGCCGGTACAGCAGTTCGTAGGCGGCGGTATCGCCAGCGGCCGCCGCCCGCACCAGGGCGGATTCGTCGACGGCGTCGTTGGCGGCAGGCGGCGCGGGCATGGTGGTGTCGAGCATATCGCTTGGATGCGGCGGCCCTGAAAAAGGTTTAGAGCCAGACGATGATCGATTCCCTGCAACCTTTTCGGCGGCCGCTGCATCCATGCAAGGTCCTTCGTGAAAACGCCGTCCGGGAGTCCTGCCATGTCCAGCCCATCCTGCGCCGCCCTGCTGGTGATCATTGCCTGCGTCCTGCTGCAGGCGCTGGGGCTGTCGCTGCAGCTTCGCCCCGACAACGGCCGCGCCTGCCTGCAGCAGCATCGCAAGGAGCTGGTCTGCCTGGCCTGGACGCCCACGGTCGAATCCCCCGCACGCGCCGGGTAACATCGGGGGCCGTTCCCCCGCCGTAGTCGCCCCATGATGTTGTCGCTGAAAGACCACCTGCCGCCCTGGACCCACCCTTGGCTGAACTACGCCGGCGTCGCCCTGCAGATCGTGCTGGTACTGCTGGTCGCCTGGCTGCTGCGTCTGCTCGCCCGTCGCCTGATCCGCCGCTTCGCCGAGCACTACACGCTGCCGCCGGAAATGGTGATGGGCGCACGCCGGATCACCAGCTTCGTGGTCTATTTCAGTGCCCTGCTGTACATCCTCAGCCTGCTCGGCGCGAAGCCGTCGGTACTCTGGACCGCCTTCACCGGCTTCGCCGCGGTGGGCGCGGTGGCCTTCTTCGCGGCCTGGAGCGTGCTGTCCAACATCTTCTGCACGCTGCTGATATTCACCACCCGTCCGTTCCGCCTGCACGACTACATCGAGGTGCTGGAGAACGGCGAGAAACCTGGGCTGAAGGGCCGGGTGATCGACGTGAACCTGATCTACACGACGCTGCAGGAAACCGGTGACGGCCACGAGGGCACGGTGCTGCAGCTGCCGAACAACCTGTTCTTCCAGCGCACGGTGCGTCGCTGGCGCGACCCGGCGCAGGCTCCCGGCGGGATCCAGGGCGACGGCTGAGTGGGTTTTACTTTGCAGGGCTGCGCCCTGCACCCGCCGAGGCAACGTCAACCACCTGAGCAACAGCAAAAGCTGGCATTCCGTGAATTGGCGGGGTGGGTCCGGTTGAGGTGGGCGCCGTAAATACGTCCATGTAGGCTCGGTCGCCGCATCCATGCGGCTCACGCCCCCTCAACCGGACCCACCCCGCCTTCGACAGATTTCCGCGAGCTGCCGGAACGACGTATTGCCCTGGTGGGTCTCGACCCTGGTCGACACAGTAGAGCCACGCCATGCGTGGATGATTCATTCGATATCTGACAGAAAAGTCGTGTCGACCAAGGTCGACACCTACCAACAGCCGCGCGTTCCAACGGCCGCCGTTGCCAACAGCGGCGTGTGCCAACAGCGGCGTGAACCTGTCGAAGGTGGGGCGGTGTCGGATTGCGGGGTGTCAGCCGCATGGGCCCGAGGCATGCCTCGGGCGGGTTGGGCAGGACGCCCAACCCCGGTCTTGCCGTGTGCGCAGGAACGCGCACACGAGCAAGCGGCTGCCAAGCCTACAAGGACGTACTTACGGCGTCCCCGCACTCCGACACCGTCCCGCCAACCCACGGATAGCCCGCTTTTGACGTTGACGTTGATTCTGCGGGCGCAGGGCTGCAAGCCCTGCCGAACCCCTAGAACGGAACCGGGGACTCGAACGCGAGTGCTTCGCCTGTCACCGGATGGGTGAACCGCAGGCTGCTCGCATGCAGATGCACCCGCTGCGCAGGCGCGGCGTCATACAGCACGTCACCCACGATGGGATGGCCAATGCTGGCCATGTGCAGCCGCAACTGGTGGCTGCGACCGGTGACCGGTTCCAACTCCATGCGGGTGCGCTGCGCTTCAACATCACGTGCCAGCACGCGCCAGCGCGTCAGCGCCGGCTTGCCGCGTTCGTGATCGACCATCTGCTTCGGCCGGTTCGGCCAGTCCACGATCAACGGCAGGTCCACTTCGCCGGCCTCGCCTTCGAGCAGCCCCTGCACCACCGCTTCATACCGCTTGCTGACCTGGCGCTGCTCGAACTGCATCGACAACGCCGCCTGCATCTCCTTGCCACGCGCATGCAGCAGCAGGCCGGAGGTCACCTGGTCCAACCGGTGCACGGTCAATGCATCCGGGTACAGCGCCTGCAGGCGCGCGACCACGCAGTCCTGGTTCTCGGCGCTGCGGCCGGGCACGGACAGCAGGCCGGCCGGCTTCTCGGCCACCAGCAGCGCGTCATCGGAGTAGTGCAGGTGGATCATGGGGTTCCGTATCCGTCCAAACAAAAACGGGGAAGCCGAAGCTTCCCCGTCTTCTGCGTACCGACCGGAGCCGGTACCGCCTGCATCAGCCCAGCAGGTGGGCGACGCCGGCGCGCTCTTCTTCCAGCTCGGCCAGGGTCTTGTCGATGTACTTCTGGCTGAAGTCGTCGATCGGCAGATCCTTCACCAGGGTGTACTTGCCGTTTTCGGTGGTCACCGCGAAGCCGAAGATCACGCCTTCCGGAATGCCGTAGGAGCCATCGGACGGCACGCCCATGGTGACCCACTTGCCGTTGCTGCCCAGCACCCAGTCACGCACGTGGTCGATGGCAGCGTTGGCGGCCGAAGCAGCCGAGGACGAGCCACGGGCTTCGATGATCGCCGCGCCGCGCTTGCCGACGGTCGGGATGAAGGTGTTGGCGTTCCACTCCTGGTCGTTGATCGCATCGGCGATCGACGCACCATCGGCGGTGGCGAAACGGTAGTCCGGGTACATGGTCGGGCTGTGGTTGCCCCACACCACCAGCTTCTCCATGCCACCGACCGGCTTGCCGAGCTTGGTCGACAGCTGGCTCAGCGCGCGGTTGTGGTCCAGGCGCAGCATGGCGGTGAAGTTTTCCGGCTTCAGGTCCGGGGCCGACTTCATGGCGATGTAGGCATTGGTGTTGGCCGGGTTGCCGACCACCAGCACCTTCACGTCACGGCTGGCCACCTTGTTCAGCGCCGCGCCCTGGGCGGTGAAGATCTTGGCGTTTTCCAGCAGCAGGTCCTTGCGCTCCATGCCCGGGCCGCGCGGACGCGCGCCGACCAGCAGGGCGATGTCGGCGTCCTTGAACGCGACTTCGGCGTCGTCGGTGCCGACCATGCCGGCCAGCAGCGGGAAGGCGCAGTCTTCCAGTTCCATCATCACGCCCTTCAGGGCGGCCTGGGCCTTGTCGACCGGCAGTTCCAGCAGCTGCAGGATGACCGGCTGGTCCTTGCCCAGCATTTCGCCGGAGGCGATGCGGAACAGCAGGGCATAACCGATCTGGCCGGCGGCGCCGGTCACGGCAACACGAACGGGTGCTTTCATGGGGGTTTCCTCTTGCTTGCAAGCGTTTGATGGGACGCCGCGGGCGTGGCCACGCAGGCCTGGCGGGCGGCGGGGAACAGGGAAACGGCCACCCATGGGTGGCCGTTTCGAAGGGGGATCAGGCGGCGAGGTGCTTGTTCCACTCCGCCACGCGCTCGGCCTGGGCGGCCAGCACGGCGTCGACGTCGCCTTCCAGGGTGATCGAATGGATCACGTCGCCCTGCTTGACCGAATCGACGATGGCCTGGCCTTCCAGGACCTTGCCGAACACGGTGTGGCGGCCGTCCAGCCAATCGGTCTTGATGTGGGTGATGAAGAACTGGCTGCCGTTGGTGTTCGGGCCGGCGTTGGCCATCGACAGCGAGCCGACCTCGTGCTTCACGCCGTTCTTCTCGTCTTCGAACTTGTAGCCCGGGCCACCGGTGCCACGACCCTGCGGGCAGCCGCCCTGGATCATGAAGTCGGCGATCACGCGGTGGAAGATCAGGCCGTCATAGAAACCGTGCTTGACCAGGTTCACGAAGTTGGCCACGGTCAGCGGCGCCTTGTCGGCGAACAGCTCGACCTTGATCGGGCCCTGGGTGGTGTCGAAAGTGGCGATGAGGGACATGAAGATCCTTGATGCAGAGGGGAACGCGTCTAGCCACCTAGTTTACACCTGCCTCGTGGCGGCGGCGGCTTCGACCATGGGCGCAGATCCCGGCTTCAGCCGCCGGATGGGCAGCCCAGCCACCGGCGCCAGGCAGCCTCGACCGCAGCGGCGGGACCCAGCTGAATGGGCCCCATGACCGGCGTGAAATCCACCTTTTCGCGAATCGTCAAGTTCGACGTATAATGTTGGACTTCTTTTTCCAAATCCGGCGCCGACTGGCCCCCTTTCGTATGTCCATCGAAAATCTTCGCAACATCGCCATCGTCGCCCACGTCGACCATGGCAAGACCACCCTGGTCGACCAGCTGCTGAAGCAGTCCGGCACCCTGTCCGAGCGCACCGTCCTCGCCGAGCGCGTGATGGACAGCAACGACCAGGAAAAGGAACGCGGCATCACCATCCTGGCCAAGAACACCGCCATCACCTGGGAAGACAAGAAGACCGGCATCAAGAACCGGATCAACATCGTCGACACCCCCGGCCACGCCGACTTCGGTGGTGAGGTCGAGCGCGTGCTGTCGATGGTCGACACCGTGCTGATCCTGGTCGACGCGATGGACGGCCCGATGCCGCAGACCCGCTTCGTGACCCAGAAGGCCTTCGCGATGGGCTTCAAGCCGATCGTGGTGGTCAACAAGGTCGACCGCCCGGGCTCGCGTCCGGAGTGGGTGATCGACCAGGTCTTCGACCTGTTCGACAAGCTCGGCGCCACCAATGAGCAGCTGGACTTCCCGATCGTCTACGCCTCGGCCCTGAACGGCTATGCCGGCCTGGAAGACACCGTGCGCGACGGCGACATGACCCCGCTGTACGAAGCCATCATGCAGCACGCGCCGAAGCCGGAAGTCGATCCGGAAGGCGCCTTCCAGATGCGCATCAGCCAGCTGGACTACAACAACTTCGTGGGCGTGATCGGCATCGGCCGCATCCAGCGCGGCACCCTGAAGAAGAACATGCAGGTCGCGGTGATCGACCGCGAAGGCAAGAAGCGCAACGGCAAGGTCGCGCAGGTGCTGGGCTTCCTGGGCCTGGAGCGCATCGAGCAGGACACCGCCGAAGCTGGTGACATCGTCGCCATCTCCGGTATTCCGGAGCTGACCATCTCCGACACCCTGTGCCACCCGGACACCCCGGAAGCGCTGCCGGCACTGACCGTCGACGAGCCGACCATCTCGATGACCTTCCAGGTCAACAACTCGCCGTTCGCCGGCAACAAGGACCTGTCCGGTGGCAAGTTCCTGACCAGCCGCCAGATCAAGGACCGCCTGGACCGTGAAAAGGTCCACAACGTGGCCCTGAAGGTCGAACAGCTGGAAGATGCCGACAAGTTCCTGGTCTCCGGCCGTGGCGAGCTGCACCTGTCGGTGCTGATCGAGAACATGCGTCGCGAAGGCTACGAGCTGGCCGTGTCGCGCCCGGAAGTGATCATCAAGGAAATCGACGGCCAGATGATGGAGCCGATCGAGCAGCTGGTGGTGGACATCGAAGAAATCCACCAGGGCGGCGTGATGGAAAAGCTGGGCACCCGCAAGGGCCAGTTGAAGAACATGGAGCCGGACGGCAAGGGCCGCGTGCGCCTGGAATACTCGATCCCGGCCCGTGGCCTGATCGGTTTCCAGAACGAGTTCAAGACCCTCACCCAGGGTTCGGGCCTGCTGTTCCACGTGTTCGACCACTACGGTCCGAAGGAACAGGGCGCCATTGCCAAGCGCATCAACGGCGTGATGATCGCCAATGCCCCGGGCACCACGCCGGCGTACTCGCTGGGCCCGCTGCAGGAACGCGGCAAGTTGTTCGCTGCTGAAGGCGACAACGTGTATGAAGGTCAGCTGGTCGGCATCCACTCCAAGGACAACGACCTGACCGTCAACGCGATCAAGACCAAGCCGCTGACCAACATGCGCGCTTCGGGCAAGGACGATGCGATCCAGCTGACCCCGGCGATCAAGTACTCGCTGGAACAGGCCCTGGACTTCATCGAAGACGACGAGCTGGTCGAGATCACCCCGAAGGAGATCCGCCTGCGCAAGAAGTTCCTGACCGAAAGCGACCGCAAGAAGGCTTCGCGCGGCGGCTGAGCCAGCACCCCGTGAACCAGAGCGGCTACAACCCGGATCCGCACCGGCATCCGGGTCTCCACGTCATCGCCCTGCTCGAAGCGAGCAAGGCGATGCTGGCGCTGTTGGCCGCCACCGGGCTGGAAGTGCTCGGACCGCAGCCGCTGCGGCACGGCATCATGGTCCTGATCCGGCGTTTCAGCCTGGATCCGGACCATGGCACCCTGCCCTCGCTGCTGCACATGATCAGCCCCGACGCGGTGCACCTGGCCGCGGCGGGGATGATCGGCTACGGCCTGCTGCACCTGGTCGAAGCCTGGGGACTGTGGCGGGCCAAGGCCTGGGCCTCCTGGCTGGGCTGCCTGACCGCCTCGCTGTACCTGCCCTTCGACATCTTCGCGATCATCCGGCACCCGGGTTGGCCGTCGTGGACGATCCTGGCGATCAACCTGATCGTGGTCTACGTCCTCGCCCGCGACCTGCGCAAGCGCCATCGCTGAGCAGCGGCTACACTGGGGATTGGAGCCGACCAAGCCGCCCCATGCGCCCGTCCTTGCCGCCTCTGCTGACCTGCCTGCTCGCCGCGCTGCCTGCGCTGCTTTCGGCTGGCTGCAGCCCGGCCACGTCCAGCGCGCATGCGGCCGAACCTGCGAGCCGCAACGTGCCGTTCCCGTACGCCGAAACCGATGTCGCCGATCTGCAGGCGCGGATGACCGCCGGTGAGCTGGACAGCACCACCCTGACCCAGGCCTACCTGCAGCGCATTGCGGCCCTGGACCGCACCGGGCCGCGCCTGCGCGCGGTGATCGAGCTCAACCCGGATGCACTGAAGGAAGCCGCAGCGCGCGACCGCGAGCGCCGCGATGGCCGCCTGCGCGGGCCCCTGCATGGCATTCCGCTGCTGCTGAAGGACAACATCAACGCCGCGCCCATGGCCACCAGTGCCGGCTCGCTGGCCCTGCAGGGTTTCCGCCCGGACGACGCCTACCTGGTGCGTCGGCTGCGCGACGCCGGCGCGGTGGTGCTGGGCAAGACCAATCTCAGCGAGTGGGCCAACTTCCGCGGCAACGACTCGATCTCGGGCTGGAGCGCGCGCGGTGGCCAGACCCGCAATCCCTATCGACTCAGCCACTCGCCCTGCGGCTCCAGCAGCGGCAGTGCGGTGGCCGTGGCCGCCAACCTGGCCAGCGTGGCGATCGGCACCGAGACCGACGGCAGCATCGTCTGCCCGGCGGCGATCAACGGCGTGGTCGGCCTGAAGCCGACGGTTGGACTGGTCAGCCGCGACGGCATCATCCCGATCTCGTTCAGCCAGGACACCGCCGGGCCGATGGCACGCAGCGTCGCCGATGCGGCGGCCGTGCTGACCGCGATCGCCGGCCGCGACGACGCCGACCCGGCGACTGCGACCATGCCCGGCCGCGCGGTCTATGACTACACCGCGCGGCTGGACCCGCAGGGCCTGCGCGGCAAGCGCATCGGCCTGCTGCAGACGCCCCTGCTGAAATACCGCGGAATGCCGCCGCTGATCGACCAGGCCGCCGCCGAGCTACGCCGTGCCGGTGCCGTTGTGGTGCCGGTGGAGCTGCCCAACCAGGGCGCCTGGGCCGAGGCCGAACGCCTCGTGCTGCTGTACGAATTCAAGGCAGGGCTGGAGCGCTACTTCAGCACCCACCACGCGCCGCTGCGCAGCCTTGCCGACCTGATCGCCTTCAACCAGGCACACGCCAGGCAGGAGCTGGGCCTGTTCGGCCAGGAGCTGCTGGTCGAGGCCGACGCCACCGCCGGGCTGGCCGACCCCGCCTATATCCGCGCACGCAGTGATGCGCGCCGGCTGGCCGGCCCGGAAGGCATCGATGCCGCCCTCGCCGCGCAGCAGCTCGATGCCCTGGTGGCACCGACCACCGGTGTGGCATGGCCGATCCGCAGCGAAGGCGACGACTTCCCGGGCGAGAGCTACAGCGCCGCGGCTGTGGCGGGCTATCCCAGCCTCAGCGTGCCGATGGGCCAGATCGACGGCCTGCCGGTCGGCCTGCTGTTCATGGGCACCGCCTGGAGCGAGCCCAAGCTGATCGAGATGGCCTACGCCTATGAACAGCGCACCCGCGCGCGGCGGCCACCACACTTCGATACCGACGCGCTGATCGACGCCGGCGAGCCGTGATCGGGTAGTGCCGGCCGCTGGCCGGCAACCCATCATCCCGCAGATGCCGGCCAGCGGCCGGCACTACCGGTCCAGGGATTCCATCGGCACGATCGCCGCCTCGCCATCCTCCGCGCCCGGCGAACGCACATCTGCAGTCCGCGTACGCGGTACTCGTGGCATGTCCAGCTCATCATCGTGCTGTACGCGTGCGCGCACCTGCGGCAACGACTGCGGATGTTCGCGCGCGAGGAAATCGAGCATGCGTTCGCGCACCAGGCAGCGCAGGTCGAAGGCATCGCCGGAGCTGCGCGCGCTGACCAGCAGCCGCACCTGGATCGCACGCTCGCTGGTCTCGGTCACCTGGGTCACGCAGACCCGGCCATCCCACAGCGCTTCACCCCGGCAGATCCGCTCCAGCTCGGTGCGGATCGCTGCGATCGGCGCCCGGTAGTCCAGCCACAGGAAGGCCGTGCCAAGCAGGTCGGCACTGCGTCGCGTCCAATTCTGGAACGGGTTCTCGATGAACCAGGTCAGCGGCACCACCATCCGCCGCTCATCCCAGATGCGTACCACCACATAGCTGCTGCCGATCTCCTCGATGCGGCCCCATTCGCCTTCAACGATCACCACGTCGTCCAGCCTGATCGGCTGCGTCACCGCGATCTGCAGGCCAGCAATCAGGTTGCCGAACACCGGCTTGGCGGCGATACCGGCGACCAGACCGATCAGGCCGGCCGATGCCAGCAAAGCAGTGCCGATCTTCTGCACCATCGGGAACGTGAGCAGCACCAGCGATGCGCCCAGCACGATGATGCCGCCCATCAGCACGCGGCTGAGCACCCGCGTCTGGGTCTGGATGCGGCGCGCTTCCAGGTTGTCGGAGACATCGATGGGATGGCTGCGCAGGATCGCACGCTCGCCGGCGGCCACCGCCCGTACCAGCAACCAGATGAAGCACGCGGTCAGCGCGATGTGCAGCACGTGCTGCAGGTTGCCCAGCAGCGGATCCTGCAGCGGCGTCGCCTGCAGCGCGGGAATCAACAGCAGCAGCGGCCAGGCGGTGGCCAGCGGCAGCCCGAGCACGCGACCGATGCGCGCACGCCGCCGATCGCGTCCTTTCAACCGGTGGTAGATCCACAGGATCAACCACGCGCCGATGCCCCCCACCAGCACCGCCGCCCCCAACGGCCATGCATAGGCCTGTGCGCTTTCCCAGTGCACGGTCGCCACCTCCACTCGAACAGCAAGCGGACAGCCTCGCGCATGGCGCATGAGCGTCACGTCAGTCGTTCGTAAGGAGAGTGTTGATCGGCAGGGCTTGCAGCCCTGCACCTGCGGTAGTGCCGGCCGCTGGCCGGCAACCTCAACAGCAACAGCAAAAACGTGCATTCCGAGGGATGGCGGGAAGGGTCCGGTTGCGGGAGTGTCCGCGGCATCCATGCCGCGGACACTCCCGCAACCGGACCCACCCCGCCTTCGACAGTTTCCCGCGATCTGCTGGAACAGATCTGACCCCATTTGTGTGTATCGCTATCTGACAGATGTGCCGACCAACGGTCGGCACCCACCGACAGATCGCAGGGATCTGTCAGAGGCGGGGCGGTGTGGGTGGGCAGGACCGTTGGCGCCATGGATGGCGCCATCGAGCCCCCATGGATGGGTTTACGGCGTGTCCTGACCATCCACACCGCCCCGCCATCCCACGGAATGCCGCTGCAGCTTTTGACGTTGCCGTTGATTGCAGCAGGTGCAGGGCTGCAAGCCCTGCCGAAAAACCCTTACCGCACCTGCTCCTGCTTGCGCACGATCGCCATCGCGATCTCCAGCGACTGCTCGTAGTTCAACCGCGGGTCCACCGTCGAACGATACGCACGCTCCAGATCGCGCTCGGTCAACTCGCGCGCGCCACCGGTGCACTCGGTCACATCCTCGCCGGTCAGCTCCAGGTGCACGCCGCCCAGGCGCGTGCCCGCGGCCGCATGCAGGTCGAACGACATCTCAACCTCGCCGCGCACATTGTCGAAACGACGCGTCTTGAAACCATTGGCAGTGCTCTCGGTATTGCCATGCATCGCATCGCATACCCACAGCACACGGCGACCCTCACGCTTGACCGCGTCCAGCAGCGGCGGCAGCTTTCCGGCAATCTGCGCCGCACCCATGCGGTGGATGAAGCTCAAGCGGCCGGGTTCATCATGCGGGTTGAGCACATCGATCAGGCGCAGCAACTGGTCCGGCGTCACCGACGGGCCGACCTTGATCGCGATCGGGTTGCGCACGCCACGCAGGTACTCCACGTGCGCGCCATCGAGCGCAGCGGTGCGCATGCCGATCCACGGGTAATGCGTGCTCAGGTTCAACCAGCCCTGCTGACGCGGCACCTGGCGCGTCAGCGCCTGTTCGTAGGGCAGCAGCAGCGCTTCGTGCGAGGTGTAGAAATCAATGCGATTGAGGTTGTGCACGCGGGCCCCGGCCAGGGTCTCCATGAAGTGCACCGCATCGCCGATCGAGGCCACCATCTTCTGGTACTCGGCGGCCAGCGGCGAGTGGCTTACCCACTCCAGGTTCCAGTACTCGGGGTGATGCAGGTCGGCGAAACCACCGTCAATCAGCGCCCGCACGAAGTTCATCGTCATCGCCGAATGCGCGTGGGCCTGCAACATCCGCTTCGGGTCCGGCAGGCGCGCCGCTTCGGTGAACGCCGGCGCATTGATCACGTCGCCACGGTAGCTGGGCAGGGTCACGCCATCGCGGGTTTCGGTGTCGGCCGAACGCGGCTTGGCGTACTGGCCGGCGAAGCGGCCGACGCGGATCACCGGCTGGCGCAGGCCATGTACCAGCACCAGGCTCATCTGCAGCAGCACCTTCAACCGGTTGGAAATGGTGCCCGATTCGCAGTCGCTGAAATTCTCGGCGCAGTCGCCGCCCTGCAACAGGAAGCGCTTGCCCTCCTGCGCCTCGGCCAGCTGCTGCTTCAACGCCAGGATCTCCCACGAGGTGACCAGCGGCGGCAGCCGCTTCAGCTCATGCAGGGCCGCATCCAGCGCGACCGGGTCCGGGTAGGTCGGCATCTGCAGCGCGGTCTTGCCACGCCAGCTCTCCGGCGACCAGGCAGCGCCAGCGGCGGTCGCGGCAGGATCGGGGACAGGCGAAACGGCGGACAGGCTCATTGCAGACTTCCGGAGGTGGGGGACGTTCATGGTCGCAGAGCCAACCGCTGTCGCAAAGGGCCGGGCGTGGTCTGCACATGGCTGAACGCCGGGGAAAGGGCATCGCGATCGGCCACAAACCGCATGGCCATGGCCGTCCCGGCAGGCGCATGATTCGCCACGCACTGTTACGAAGTAACACTCCACATTCCCCGACCGGCCCCTTCCACAGCCCATCGCCATGAAGCCCTCCCTGCTCGCTACCGGCATCACCCTCGCCCTGGCTCTGGCCAGCCTGCCCGCCTTCGCCGCAGCTGCCGACGACACCTCCGCGCCGGTCAAGGACCTGGACGCTGTGACCGTCCACGCCCAGCTCGACCAGGCCCGCAACATGCTGTCGCCGGATATCGGCAGCAGCCAGTACCAGATCACGGCCGAGGACATCCAGAAGCAGCCGCTGGGTGCGTCTGCGCCACTCAGCCAGGTGCTGTTGCAGGCGCCGGGCGTGGTCCAGGATTCGTACGGCGGCGTGCATGTGCGCGGCGACCACGCCAACCTGCAGTACCGCATCAACGGCGTGCTGCTGCCCGAATCGATCTCCGGCTTTGGCCAGACCCTGGATGCACGCACCATCAAGAGCATCCGCCTGATGGATGGCGCTTTGCCGGCGCAGTTCGGCGAGCGCACCGCTGCGGTGGTCGACATCACTACGCGCAATGGCGCCGAACTTGGCATTGGTGGCAGCGCGGGCCTCACTGCCGGCTCGTTCGGCAAGCTCAATCCGAATGCCTCATGGTGGGGCAACCAGGGCCGTTGGAGCTGGTTCCTGACCGGCAACTACGACCAGAACGAGGTCGGCCTGGAAAATCCGACCCCCTCGCGCAAGCCGCTGCACGACGACACCCACCAGGGCAAGGCCTTCGCCGACCTGACCTATCTGGTCAACGACAACACCCGCCTGAGCGTATTCGCCGGCTTCGCCAACAACCGCTTCCAGATCCCGGTCAATCCGGGCCAGACACCGCAGTTCGGCTATCTCGACACCACCACCTTCGACTCCAGCCAGCTGGATGAGACCCAGCGCGAGACCACCCGCTTCGGCATGCTGGTGCTGCAGGGCACGCTGGGCAGCACCGCTTACCAGCTTTCGGCCGGGCAGCGTTACAGCGATGTGGGATTCAACCCGGACGTGGTCGGCGACCTGGTGTTCAGTGGCGTCGCTTCACAGGTCCAGCGCAGCAACCGCGCCAATACCCTGCAGGCCGACTTTTCCACGCCGCTGGGCAACGACCACACGCTGCGCTACGGCCTGTACGGCAACTACGAGAACGCGCGGGCCAGCAGCAACAGCTGGGTGTTCCCGGTCGACGACGCCGGCCAGCAGTCCAGCACCACGCCGCTGCTGATTCCCGATCGCAGCGCCTTCCACGCCAGCACCCTGGCGCTGTACGTGCAGGACGAATGGAAGATCGGCGACGACTGGACCGTCAACTACGGCCTGCGCGGTGACCGTTACAAGGCCTTTGGGCGCACCGAAGGCCAGCTCAGCCCGCGCGTGGGCGTGGTCTGGAATGCCAGCGACAGCACCACCGTGCACGCCGGCTACTCGCGCTACTTCACGCCACCGGCCAGCGAGCTGATCGCCAGCAGCGACATCGCCCTCTACGACGGCACCACCAACCAGCAGCCCAGCGGCGGCAACAACATTCCGCTGGCCGAACGCAGCGACTACTACGACATCGGCGTCTCGCAGCAGCTGGGTGAACACCTCACACTGGGCCTGGATGCGTATGACCGCCGCGTTGCGCGGCTGCAGGATGAAGGCCAGTTCGGCGCCGCCTACATCTATTCGACGTTCAACTATCGCCGCGGCCACATCCGCGGCCTGGAATTCAGTGCCGACTACAGCAACGGCCCGTTCAGCGCCTACCTCAATGCCGCCCTGAACAAGGCCATCGGTACCGACGTCATCACCGGGCAGTACAACCTGGACCCGGAAGCCCTGGCCTACGTGGCCAACCACTGGATCCACCTGGATCACGACCAGAAGCTGACGTCGTCGGGCGGCTTCAGCTACGCCTTCGCGGGCCACAACCGGATCGGTGCCAACTACGTGTTCGGCAGCGGCCTGCGTTCGGACATCGAGGGCGTGCCCAATGGCGGCGAGCTGCCGTCGTACCTGCAGGTCAATCTCAGTGCAGGCCACGACTTCAACGCCGACAGCGGCCATCCGCTGCATGTGCAGCTGGCGCTGATCAACGCACTGGATCGCAGCTACCAGCTGCGCGATGGCGGCGGTGTCGGCGTGTTCGCCCCGCAGTGGGGCCCGCGCCGCGGCGCCTACCTGAGCCTGCAGCAGGACTTCTGAAGACTTACCGTGGTAGTGCCGGCCGCTGGCCGGCAACTACGGGACACCCGCCATCGCTCATGAGGTTGCCGCCAGCGGCCGGCACTACCTTGCTTCAGCGCTTGACCTTGCGCAGCGACACCACCAGCGCCCACAGCGCCAGCAGCACGAACCACACGCCCGACCACATCGGCATGGTCAGGCCCAGGAACGTCCAGTCGATGTTGCCGCAGTTGCCGGTACCGGTCAGCACCGTGCGGAACACTTCCAGTGGCCCCATGGTCTCGCGCAGGAAGCTCAGCGGTGGGCCGCAGGTCGCGCCCATCTCCGGCGGCAGCATCTGCACGTAGACGTGGCGCGCGGCGATGCCGACACCCACCGCGGCGGCGATGAAGGCCAGTACGCCATAGGTCGCGCGGCCAGGTCGGTTGGACGGCCCGTGCAGCGCGCCGATCAGGAACAGCAGGCCGAGCGCGGCGAATGCCAGGCGCTGGAAGATGCACAGCGGGCACGGCTCCAGGCCCATCTTCAACTGCAGGAAGATCGCGTAGCCCAGCAGGCCCGCACAGATCAGGAAGCCCAGGAAGAACTGGGCGCGGAAGGGCCAGCGCAGTGGATTCATCGTCAACGCTCGAATGGATCAGGCGCCAAGCGTAACCGAGAGTGCGCGCCATTCGAACCGCCACAGGTGACGCCTGTCGGAACGGTGTGGGTTGCAGGCAGCGCCCAGCAACCCCGGAAACGCAAAAGCCCGGCAGAGGCCGGGCTTTCGCTGTGTCGCGTTGGAGCGGTCCGATTACTCGGCCACTTCCTCGGCCACGACCGGACGGTCAACCAGCTCGACGTAGGCCATCGGTGCGTTGTCGCCGGCGCGGAAGCCGCACTTCAGCAGGCGCAGGTAGCCGCCCGGACGGTTCGCGTAGCGCGGGCCCAGGATGGTGAACAGGTTGCCCACGGCTTCGTTGTCGCGCAGGCGGGCGAAGGCCAGACGGCGGTTGGCGACGGAGTCGACCTTGGCCAGGGTGATCAGCGGCTCGGCAACGCGGCGCAGTTCCTTGGCCTTCGGCAGGGTGGTCTTGATCAGCTCGTGCTTGAACAGCGAGGCGGCCATGTTCTTGAACATCGCTTCGCGGTGGGCGCTGGTACGGCTGAACTTACGGCCAGACTTCTGGTGACGCATGGTGATATTCCTTGGTTAATGATGAGGCTGTGCGGATCGTTGTCGCCATCCTGGCGTTGCTGCGCGGACTGCGGATGGTCCTGGCCGCCCGTCCTGGACGACCTGCCGCGCGAACCTGCGGTTCGTCGTGGCATGTTGTGTTGCGTTGAAGGCTCCACCGTTGCCGGTGGAGCCTCCAGGCATTACCGATATCAGCCCAGCATGCCGTGGCTGGCGACGCCGGCCGGCGGCCAGTTCTCCAGCTTCATGCCGAGGGACAGGCCGCGCTGAGCCAGCACTTCCTTGATCTCGGTGAGCGACTTCTTGCCCAGGTTCGGGGTCTTCAGCAGCTCCACTTCGGTCTTCTGGATCAGATCGCCGATGTAGTAGATGCTTTCAGCCTTCAGGCAGTTGGCCGAACGCACGGTCAGCTCCAGATCGTCGATCGGGCGCAGCAGCACCGGATCCACGCCGTTGTTGGCCGGCTTGGCCGCACCGCGGTCGCGGTGGGTGAAGTCGCCGAACACCGACAGCTGGTCGCTGAGGATGTCGGCGGCGGTGCGCACGGCTTCCTCGGCGTCGATGGTGCCGTTGGTCTCAATATCGATGACCAGCTTGTCCAGGTCGGTACGCTGTTCGACGCGGGCCGCTTCCACGGCATAGGCGACGCGGCGGACCGGCGAGAACGAGGCATCCAGGACCAGGCGGCCGATGGCACGGGTTTCTTCGTCCGGACGACGACGCGCGGCAGCGGGCTGGTAGCCGAAACCACGTTCGATCTTCAGACGCATGTTCACTGCCGTGTCCTTGGTCAGGTGGCAGATCACATGGTCGCCGTTCAGGATCTCCACATTGTGGTCGACCTTGATGTCGGCAGCGGTGACAACGCCCGGGCCCTGCTTGGACAGGGACAGGGTGGCGCTGTCGCCGGAGTGCATACGGATGGCCACGTCCTTCAGGTTCAGCAGGACTTCGAGCACGTCCTCCTGCAGACCTTCGACCGTGGTGTACTCATGCAACACGCCGTCGATTTCGACTTCCGTGATGGCGAAGCCCGGGATGGACGACAGCAGCACGCGACGCAGGGCATTGCCCAGCGTATGCCCGTAACCCCGCTCCAAAGGTTCGATAACGACCTTTGCACGGGTGTCGGTAAGGCGTTCGATCTGCGGACCGCGAGGACGCAGAACCTGGTTGGCGGTAACCGTCATGTTGCGGGTTCTCCTAGTGAACCCCCGGCCGTCGCCGGGGGCTCTCCAATGATGAATTACTTCGAATACAGCTCGACGATCAGCGCTTCGTTGATGTCCGCAGGCAGATCCGAACGATCCGGAACAGCCTTGAAGATGCCGGTGAACTTGCCGGAATCCACTTCAACCCACGACGGGCTCAGGTCATGCTGGGCGGCGACGGTCAGGGCTTCCTGGACGCGCAGCTGCTTGGCAGCCTTTTCAGACAGAGCGATGGCGTCGCCAGCCTTGACCTGGTACGAAGCCAGGTTGACCGACTTGCCATTCACGGTGACGCCCCGGTGCGACACCAGCTGACGGGCAGCCGGACGGGTCACGGCGAAGCCCATGCGGTAGACGACGTTGTCCAGGCGGGTTTCCAGCAGCTGCAGCAGGTTCTCGCCGGTGTTGCCCTTCTTGGTCGAGGCCTTCTTGTAGTAGTTGCGGAACTGACGCTCCAGCAGGCCGTAGATACGCTTGACCTTCTGCTTTTCACGCAGCTGGGTGGCGTAGTCGGACAGCTTGCCCTTGCGGGCAGTGGCGCCGTGCTGGCCGGGCTTCTGCTCCAGCTTGCACTTCGAGTCCAGCGCACGCGCCGGGCTCTTCAGGGACAGGTCGGCGCCTTCGCGACGGGCGAGCTTACAGGTAGGACCGATATAACGAGCCATTTCTTATCGCTCCCTTTAGACGCGACGCTTCTTCGGCGGACGGCACCCGTTGTGCGGGATAGGCGTCACGTCGATGATGTTGGTGATCTTGTAGCCGACGTTGTTCAACGAACGCACGGCCGACTCACGGCCCGGACCCGGGCCCTTGATGCGGACTTCCAGCGACTTCACGCCGTAGTCCAGCGCAGCACGACCGGCCTTTTCAGCAGCCACCTGGGCAGCGAACGGGGTCGACTTGCGCGAACCGCGGAAGCCAGCGCCACCGGAGGTCGCCCACGACAGAGCGTTGCCCTGGCGGTCGGTGATGGTGACGATGGTGTTGTTGAACGAAGCGTGGACGTGGGCAACGCCGTCGGTGACGACGCGCTTGATCTTCTTCTTGGTCTTAGCAGCGGGCTTAGCCATTTCTCAGTCCCTTACTTCTTGATCGCCTTGCGCGGACCCTTGCGGGTGCGGGCGTTGGTACGGGTGCGCTGGCCACGCAGCGGGAGGCCACGACGGTGACGCAGGCCGCGGTAGCAGCCCAGGTCCATCAGGCGCTTGATCGCGATACCGATTTCACGGCGCAGATCGCCTTCCACGATGTACTTGCCGACTTCGGCGCGCAGGCGCTCGATTTCCGGCTCCGACAGATCGCGGATCTTGGTGGTCGAAGCAACGCCTGCGACTTCGCAGACCTTCTTCGAACGGGTACGGCCGATGCCGTAAATGCTTTGCAACCCGACCCAGACGTGCTTCTGGGCTGGCAGGTTGACGCCTGCAATACGCGCCATGACGCGGTTCTCCAGCTGAGTGATGGCCGACAGCGCGCCTCGGGCACGCCAATCCGGCAGGATGGATCAAAAAAGTGAACTAGCGATACTAACAAGGTTCCGGTTTACATGGAAGCCCGTGAAACCATTGGTTTCATGAACCCGGCCTGGGGAGTGTGCCCAGGCTCCGGCGCCGGATGGGGTTGGACCTGGGGTTTCCCCCGGGGCCGCCCGCGCTACTCCAGCGCGGGACCACCTCACCACACCCCCACCCGGAACCGCTGCGGGGGCCGCCCTTCGTTTGTGTGGCCGGAGTCCGCGAAGCGGAGGGACCATCACGTCAGGAAGACGAAAGTATAACAGGCCTATCAGCCGCGGGCAAAACCGCCGCGGTTGCCGCCCTTCAGGTTGGCCTTCTTCAGCAGGCTCTCGTACTGGTGCGACATCAGGTGCGCCTGCACCTGGGCGATGAAGTCCATCACCACCACCACCACGATCAGCAGCGAAGTACCGCCGAAGTAGAACGAGGCGTTCAGCTGCGTGCGCATCAGTTCCGGCAGCAGGCAGACGATCACCAGGTACGCCGAGCCGGCTGCGGTCAGGCGGGTCAGCACGCCGTCGATGTAGTCGGCGGTGGCCTTGCCCGGACGGATGCCCGGGATCAGCGCGCCCGACTTCTTCAGGTTGTCGGCGGTTTCCTGCGAGTTGAACACCAGCGCGGTATAGAAGAACGCGAAACCGGTGATCAGCGCAGCGAACACGATCATGTGCAGCGGCTCGCCCGGGCCGAGCGCGTTGGCGACCTTCTGCAGGATCTGGCCGAAGCTGCTCTGGTTGGCGGCCTGGCCGGACCACATGGCCAGGGTGGCCGGGAAGGCCAGCAGGCTCGAGGCGAAGATCGCCGGGATGACGCCGGCCATGTTGAGCTTCAGCGGCAGGAACGAGGTCTGGTTCATGTACGCGTTGCGACCGCCCTGGCGGCGCGCGTAGTTGACCGTGATCCGGCGCTGGCCACGCTCGACGAACACCACGAAGAAGGTGAAGGCGAGCACGACGATGGCGATCAGCAGCAGCTGGATGAACTGGATGTTGCCGTCGCGGTAGGCGTCGAAGGTGTGGATGACCGCACCCGGCAGGCCGGCCACGATACCGGCGAAGATGATCAGCGACACGCCGTTGCCGATGCCGCGCTCGGTGACCTGCTCACCGACCCACATCAGGAACATGGTGCCGGCGGTCAGCGCGACCACGGCGGTGAGCACGAAGCCCATGCCCGGCGCGTACACGACCGGAGCGCCCGACGGCGAGACCTGGCCCTGCAGGGCCAGTGCGATCGAGCCGCCCTGCACCACTGCCAGCAGCACGGCGCCGATGCGCGAATACTGGGTGATCTTGCGGCGGCCGGACTCACCTTCCTTCTGCATCGCCTTCAGGGCGGGGAAGATGTGCACGGCCAGCTGCATCACGATCGATGCCGAGATGTACGGCATCACGTTCAGCGCGAAGATGCTGAAACGGTGCAGGGCGCCGCCCGAGAACATGTTGAACATGTCCACGATGCCGCCGCCCTGCTGTTGCATCATGGCAAGCATGGCATCGGGATTGACGCCCGGCACCGGCACGTAGCAGCCGATGCGATAGACGATCAAAGCCCCGACGACGAACAGCAAACGTTGGCGAAGTTCAGTGAACTTGCCCATTCCGCCCGCGAGGTTACCGATGCCAGCTTGCGCCATGATTTTCTTACTCCGTCACGCTGCCGCCGGCAGCTTCGATCGCGGCCTTGGCACCAGCCGTGGCAGCAATACCCTTCAGGGTGAACGCCTTGGTCACTTCGCCCTTGACGACGACCTTGGCCTTCTTTGCGGTGCTCGGGACCAGCTTGGCAGCACGCAGGGCGGCGAAGTCGATCTCGCCGGCCGGCAGCTTGTCCAGCGCGTACAGCAGCACTTCAGCGGTGTCCTTGGCGATCGGCGAACGGAAGCCGATCTTCGGCAGACGACGCTGCATGGGGGTCTGGCCGCCTTCGAAGCCAGCCTTGATCTTGCCGCCACCCTTACGGGCGAACGAACCCTTGTGGCCGCGGCCGGCAGTCTTGCCCAGGCCCGAGCCGATACCGCGACCGACGCGGGTGCGCTCGGTGCGGGCGCCCGGTGCCGGGCTCAGTTCATTGAGACGCAGAGTCATGATCGATTACTCCTCAACCTTGACGAGGTAGTGAACGGTGTTGATCAGACCGCGAACCTGCGGGCTGTCCTTCAGTTCACGCACATCGTTGAGCTTGTTCAGGCCCAGCGCACGCACCGACAGGCGGTGACGCGACTGGGTACCACGCAGGCCGCGCACCAGGCGCACCTTCACAGTCTTGTTGGACTCATTAGCCATGGTTGAGTTCCTCCACCTTCTTGCCGCGCTTGGCCGCAATGCGAGCCGGCGACTGCGCTGCAGTCAGGCCCTTCACGGTGGCACGCACCAGGTTGATCGGGTTGCGCGAACCGGTGGCCTTGGCCAGCACGTTCTTCACGCCAACCGCTTCCAGCACGGCGCGCATGGCACCGCCGGCGATGACGCCGGTACCTTCAGAAGCCGGCTGCATGAACACGCGGGCTGCGCCGTGACCATCCTTGATGGTGTGCCACAGGGTGCCGTTGTTCAGGTCAACGCTGACCAGGTTCTTGCGGGCCTGCTCCATCGACTTCTGGATGGCGACCGGCACTTCGCGGGCCTTGCCATAGCCGAAACCGACCTTGCCTTCGCCGTCGCCGACCACGGTCAGGGCGGTGAAGGTGAACTGGCGGCCACCCTTGACGGTCTTGCTGACGCGGTTGACCGCGACCAGCTTTTCGATCATGCCGTCGTCGACTTTCTCTTCGCGGTTACGGTCGCGATCGCGACCCCGCTGCTGACGCTCTTCTGCCATTTTGATTCCTTGGTAGTTTGGGTATGTACGGCTCGGGGCCGCTTATGGTTGTGGAGTGCTGCGTTGTTGCGGTGAGCCGCTGCAGAAGAGCGGCGTCGCCCAGCCTCACTCAGGCTGGCGAGCAGGCGGGCAGAGGACCCTAGGCCCCCTGCCCTTATCCCTTAGAACTGCAGGCCGGCTTCGCGGGCGGCTTCTGCCAGGGCCTTGATGCGGCCGTGGTAGCGGTAGCCCGAACGATCGAAGGCAACCTTCTCGACGCCGGCGGCCTTGGCACGCTCAGCGACGATGCGGCCAACCTTGGCAGCGGCATCGGCGTTCTTGCCGTTCTTCAGGCCTTCCATGACGTCGGTCTGGGTGGTGTTGGCGGCAGCCAGCACCTTGGAACCGTCGGCGGTGAAGACCTGGGCGTACAGGTGCTGGCCGGTGCGCAGCACCGACAGGCGGGCGACGCCGAGCTCACGGATGTGGGCGCGGGTCGACTTGGCGCGACGCAGGCGGGCGATGTTCTTGTTCATTTTGATTATTCCTTGAAAGCTGAAGGTTGGGCTTTTCCCTGAGGAGTCCGCACAGGGATGTGCGGGCTCTTGCGAGGGACTCGCGCTTACGCCTTCTTGGCTTCCTTACGGATGATGACTTCGTCGGAGTACTTCACGCCCTTGCCCTTGTACGGCTCCGGCTTGCGGAACGCACGGATCTTGGCGGCGACTTCACCGACGACCTGCTTGTCAGCGCCCTGCACCAGGATCTCGGTCTGGGTCGGGGTGGTGATGGTGATGCCTTCCGGCGCCACGAACACGACCGGGTGCGAGAAACCGAGCGACAGGCTCAGATCCTTGCCCTGCATGGCAGCACGGTAACCCACGCCGACCAGCTCCAGCTTGCGCTCGAAGCCTTCGGACACGCCCTTGACCATGTTGGCCAGGATCGCGCGGACGGTACCGGTCAGCGGGACCAGATCAGCGCTCTCGGCGCTCAGGGTGGCAACGCCATTGTCGACGTTGATGGCAATGCCAGCCGGCTTCGGCAGCGACAGGGTGCCCTTCGGGCCCTTGACGGTGACCGATTCGGCCTGGACGTTCAGTTCAACCTTACCCAGGGTGACGGGCTTCTTGGCTACGCGGGACATAGTTCTACTCCTTTCGCCTTAGGCCACGAAGCACAGGACTTCGCCGCCGACGCCCAGCTGGCGCGCCTGCGCATCAGTCATGATGCCCTTGGAGGTGGAAATGATGGAGATACCCAGGCCGTTCATGACCTTCGGCAGCTCGCTCTTGCCGCGGTACTGGCGCAGGCCCGAACGCGAGAAGCGCTTCAGGGTCGCGATGACCGGCTTGCCTTCGAAATACTTCAGCACGATTTCCAGCTCGGACTTGTTGTTTTCCAGCTGGGTCACGCGCAGGTCGGTGATGTAACCCTCGTCCTTCAGGACCTGGGCGATCGCAACCTTGATCTTGGACGACGGGGCTTTCACCGTCTGCTTGCCAACCGCAGCCGCATTCTTGATGCGGACCAGCAGGTCGGCGATGGGATCAGTCATGCTCATATGAGTACCTTTGAGTGCACCGATATCCGCTTTCGCGAAAATCTGTTGTCTCCTGGAAACGGGCCAGGTCCCCTCTTGCAGCAGGCCAGCGGCCTGCCCAGCTACCCCGTTTGCACAGGGCAAGACGCGGGAGTATACGCCAAAAGAGCCCGGCTTGCGCCGGGCTCTTCGGTTTTTTTGCTCAGGGAAGGCTGAACGCCTCCCTTGCCCCGGTTCAGGAACCCCCGAAGGGGCTCCTGATCGCAGGGCCGGCTGGGATTACCAGCTGGCCTTGCGCAGACCCGGGACGTCGCCGCGCATGGTGGCTTCGCGCAGCTTGTTGCGGCCGAGGCCGAACTTGCTGTACACGCCACGCGGACGACCCGACAGCTCGCAACGGTTGCGCTGGCGGCTCGGCGACGAATCGCGCGGCAGCTTGGCCAGCTTGGTTGCGGCGTCGATCTTCTCTTCGTAGGTCGCGTCCACGGAGGACACGATCTTCTTCAGAGCCGCACGCTTTTCAGCGTACTTCTTTGCCAGCTTTTCCCGCTTGATGTCGCGGTTGACCATGGAGGTCTTTGCCATTTCGGTTTCCTCGACGGATCAGTTACGGAACGGGAACTTGAACGCTGCCAGCAGCGCCTTCGCTTCCGCGTCGGTCTTCGCAGTGGTGGTGATGGCGATATCCATACCGCGGATCGCGTCGACGGCGTCGAAGTCGATTTCCGGGAAGATGATCTGCTCCTTCACACCCATGTTGAAGTTGCCGCGGCCGTCGAAGGAACGACCGGAAACACCACGGAAGTCGCGCACGCGCGGCAGCGAGATGTTGATCAGGCGATCCAGGAACTCGTACATCTTGTGGCGACGCAGCGTGGTCTTGCAGCCGATCGGCCAACCATCGCGGATCTTGAACGACGCAACCGACACACGCGACTTGGTGACAACCGGCTTCTGGCCGGAAATCTTGGTCATGTCGCCGACGGCGTTTTCCAGGATCTTCTTGTTGGTGGCCGCTTCGCCGACACCCATGTTCAGGGTGACCTTGACCAGCTTCGGCACTTCCATCGGATTGGTGTAGCCGAACTGCTTCATCAGCGCCGGCACCACTTCATCCTTGTAGAACTTTTCGAGACGGGAACTCATCTTCTCATTCCTCAGGCGTCGAGCGCCTCACCGCTGGAGCGGAACACACGCAGTTTGCGTCCATCCTCCAGCACCTTGAAGCCAACGCGTTCGCCCTTGCCCGAAGCCGGGTTCAGAACATTCACGTTGGAGATATGGATCGAAGCTTCGCGCTCGACCACGCCGCCGGCAACACCTGCCTGCGGGTTCGGCTTGGTGTGGCGCTTGACGATGTTCACGTTGGCGACGACCACACGGTCGCCGTCGACGCGGACGACTTCGCCCTGCTTGCCCTTGTCCTTGCCAGCGTTGACGACAACCTGGTCGCCCTTCTTGATACGGTTAGCCATGATTATCTCCTGTCGCTCACAGCACTTCGGGAGCGAGCGAGACGATCTTCATGAACTTCTCCGAACGAAGTTCACGGGTCACCGGCCCGAAGATACGGGTACCGATCGGCTCCTGCTTGCTGTTCAGCAGAACGGCAGCGTTGCCGTCGAAGCGGATCAGCGAGCCATCGGCGCGACGCACACCCTTGCGGGTACGCACCACGACGGCGTCATACACTTCACCCTTCTTGACCTTGCCGCGCGGAATCGCATCCTTCACGGTGACCTTGATGATGTCGCCGATGCCGGCGTAACGGCGCTTGGAACCACCCAGCACCTTGAAGCACATCACCTGCTTGGCACCCGAATTGTCCGCGACGTCAAGGTAGCTCTGCATCTGGATCATGATTCAGACTCCTTATTCAGCCGCACGCGTGATGACTTCCACCACGCGCCAGTTCTTGGTCTTGGACATCGGAGCAATCTCGGTCACGCGGACGACATCGCCTTCCTTGCAGGCGTTGTCGGCATCGTGGGCGTGCAGCTTGGTCGAGCGCTTGATGTACTTGCCGTACAGCGCGTGCTTGACCTGACGCTCAACCAGGACGGTAACCGTCTTGTCCATCTTGTTGCTGACGACACGGCCTTCGACCGTGCGCAGCGTCTTCTTTTCAGTATTGTCGCTCATAGCGGCCATCCTTACTTCGTGCTGCCGAGCAGGGTCTTGACGCGAGCAATCTCGCGACGGACCCGGCGAATGTCGTGGGTCTTCGGCAGCTGGCCGGTGACCTGCTGCATACGGACAGAGAACTGTTCCTTACGCAGGTCGATCAGGTGGGCCTTGAGTTCGTCAGCCGACTTTTCACGGAGAGTTTTGATATCCATCAGCGCACCGTACGGGTCACGAAAGTGGTGGTGACCGAGAGCTTGGCGGCGGCCAGGCGGAACGCCTCGCGAGCCACTTCCTCGGAAACACCCTCGATTTCATAGATCATGCGGCCGGGCTGGATCTGGGCCACCCAGTATTCCACGTTACCCTTACCAGAACCCATTCGGACTTCGATGGGCTTCTTGGTGATGGGCTTGTCGGGGAACACGCGGATCCACATCTTGCCGCCGCGCTTGACGTAGCGGCTGATCGAGCGGCGGGCCGCTTCGATCTGACGCGCGGTCAGCTGACCGTGTGCGGTTGCCTTCAGGCCGTATTCGCCGAAGCTGACAGCGTTGGCGCTCCAGCTCAGGCCATCGTTACGGCCCTTGTGTACCTTGCGGTACTTGGTTCGCTTGGGTTGCAACATTGTCGTTACCTCGCTTCACGGGCCGGGCGCTGACGGTCACCACGGTCGCCGCGATCGTGACGATCGTTGCGCGACGGGGTGTCGTCCTGCTTTTCCTGGCCAACCTGGGAGAAATCGAAGACCTCGCCCTTGTAGATCCAGACCTTGATGCCGATGATGCCGTAGGTCGTCTTGGCTTCAGCGAAGCCATAGTCGATGTCGGCACGCAGGGTGTGCAGCGGCACGCGGCCTTCGCGGTACCACTCCGAACGGGCGATTTCTGCACCGTTGAGGCGGCCACCGACGTTGACCTTGATGCCCAGGGCACCCAGGCGCATCGCGTTGCCGACCGAGCGCTTCATCGCGCGGCGGAACATGATGCGACGCTCCAGCTGCTGGGCGATCGACTCGGCAACGAGCTGCGCGTCCAGTTCCGGCTTGCGCACTTCGGTGACGTTGATGTGCGCCGGGACGCCCATCATCTCGCTCACTTCCTTGCGCAGCTTCTCGATGTCCTCACCGCGCTTGCCGATCACCACGCCCGGACGGGCGGTGTGGATCGTCACGCGAGCGGTCTTGGCCGGACGCTCGATCAGGATCTTGCTGATGCCGGCCTGAGCCAGCTTCTTGCGCAGCATTTCGCGCACTTTCAGGTCGGCTGCCAGGTAACCAGCGAACTCGGCCTTGTTGGCGTACCACTTGGAGTTCCAGTCCTTGGAAATGCCGAGGCGGATACCAATCGGATGAACTTTATGACCCATGGTCTTTTCCTTATCCGCTTACTTGGCGGCGCCCACAACCACAGTGATGTGGCTGGTGCGCTTGAGGATGCGGGTACCGCGGCCTTTCGCCCGCGCCATGAAACGCTTCAGGGTCGGACCTTCATCAACCATGATGGTCTGAACCTTCAGCTCGTCGACGTCGGCGCCCTGGTTGTTCTCGGCGTTGGCAATTGCCGACTCCACCACCTTCTTGATCAGGTGGGCAGCCTTCTTGTCCGAGAACTTCAGCAGGTTGACCGCACGCTCGGCCGGCAGACCGCGCACCTGGTCAGCGACCAGACGAGCCTTCTGCGGGGAGATGCGCGCAGTGCGCAGGATGGCTTTCGCTTCCATTGTCATCTCTCCTTACTTGCCCGACTTCTTGTCACCACCGTGACCCTTGAAGGTCCGGGTGATGGCAAATTCGCCGAGCTTGTGGCCGACCATGTTCTCGTTGACGAGAACCGGGATGTGGTTCTTGCCGTTATGCACGGCAATGGTGACGCCTACCATGTCAGGCAGGATCATCGAACGGCGCGACCAGGTCTTGATCGGCTTCTTGCTGCCCGCAGCGGCCTCCACCTTCTTGACGAGGTGGTGATCGACGAACGGGCCCTTCTTGAGTGAACGTGCCATGGTCGATTAGCCCCTACGATCGCGGACGATGAACTGCTGAGTGCGCTTGTTATGGCGCGTCTTGTAACCCTTGGTCGGGACACCCCACGGGGTGACCGGATGCGGGTTACCCTGGCCGGCCTTGGCCTCACCACCACCGTGCGGATGGTCAACCGGGTTCATGGCAGCACCACGAACGGTCGGGCGGACGCCGCGCCAACGCTTGGCACCGGCCTTGCCCAGCTTTTCCAGGCTGTGCTCGTCGTTGCCGACTTCACCGATGGTGGCGCAGCACTCGACCGGAACCTTGCGCATTTCACCCGAGCGCAGGCGCAGGGTGGCGTAGATGCCTTCGCGAGCCACCAGCTGCACGGCCGCACCGGCGGCGCGAGCGATCTGAGCGCCCTTGCCCGGCTTCAGTTCGATGCAGTGGATGGTGGTACCGACCGGGATGTTGCGCAGCGGCAGGGTGTTGCCCGACTTGATCGGGGCATCCGAACCGGCGATCACCTGATCACCCGCCTTCAGGCCCTTCGGGGCGATGATGTAGCGGCGCTCACCGTCGACGTAGCACAGCAGGGCGATGTGGGCGGTGCGGTTCGGATCGTACTCGATGCGTTCCACGCGCGCCGGGATGCCCAGCTTGTTGCGCTTGAAGTCGATGATGCGGTAGTGCTGCTTGGCACCACCACCGACGTGACGCACGGTGATGCGGCCATGGTGGTTACGACCACCCGAGCGGCTCTGCGACTCGACCAGTGCGGCGTGCGGAGCACCCTTGTGCAGGTCGGGGGTGACCACGCGCACGGCCGAACGGCGGCCGGGGGAGGTGGGCTTGAATTTCATCAATGGCATGGGATGTACCTCAGGCCTTGGCCGTTACATCGATCGACTGGCCATCGGCCAGGCGAACGTACGCCTTGCGCCAATCGCCGCGGCGGCCAGCACGGTTACGGAAGGACTTGTTCTTGCCCTTGACGTTGACCACGTTGACGGCTTCGACCTTGACGTCGAACAGCTGCTCAACCGCGGCCTTTACATCGGCCTTGGTGGCTTCGTTCGAAACTTCGAAGACATACTGGTTGGAGAGTTCCTGCAGGCGCGCGGTCTTTTCGGAGACACGCGGGGCACGCAGCACGCTGAAGATTTTTTCGTTGCTGTTCATGCCAGCCACTCCTCGACCTTCTTGACCGCGTCAGCGGTGATGACGACCGTGTCGGCACCGACCAGCGACACCGGGTCCAGACCCTGCACGTCACGCACCTGCACGTACGGCAGATTGCGGGCGGACAGGTACAGGTGCTCGGAGGCTTCTTCAGTGACGATCAGCGGGCGCTTGCCCACTTCCAGGCCGGCCAGCTTGGCGATCAGACCCTTCGTGTTGGTCACTTCGACATCGAAGGACTCCACGATGGTCAGACGGCCCTGACGGTTCAGCTCGGACAGGATCGCGCACATGGCGGCACGGTACTGCTTACGATTGACCTTCTGCTCGAAGCTGCGCGGCTTGGCCGCGAAGGTGACACCGCCGCCGACGAAGATCGGAGCCGTCAGTGCGCCATGACGCGCGCCGCCGCCCTTCTGCTTCTTCGACTTCTTGGTGGTACCAGCCACTTCAGAGCGAGTCTTCTGTGCCTTGGTGCCGGCGCGGCCGGCGTTGCGGTAGGCAACGACGACCTGGTGGACCAGATCTTCGCTGAAATCGCGACCGAACACGGCGTCGGAGACCGAGACCTTGTTGTTGCTACCCGTGATAACGAGTTCCATCGTCATCTCTCCTTATGCCTTGCTCGCCGGACGGACGATCACGTCGCCACCCGCCGCGCCCGGAACGGCGCCGCGAACCGCGATCAGACCGCGCTCGACGTCGACCTTGACCACTTCCAGGTTCTGGGTGCTCTGCTGCACCGCGCCCATGTGGCCCGACATCTTCTTGCCCGGGAAAACACGACCCGGGGTCTGGCGCTGACCCAGCGAACCCGGCGCGCGATGCGACAGCGAGTTACCGTGGGTTGCATCGCCCATACGGAAGTTGTGGCGCTTGATGGTGCCCTGGAAGCCCTTACCCTTGGTGACACCCTGGACGTCGACGATCTGGCCGACTTCGAAGATGTCCGCCTTGACTTCGCCGCCAACGGCGAAATCGCCGAGCTGCGCGTCTTCAACGCGGAATTCCCACAGGCCACGACCCGCTTCCACCTTCGCCTTGGCGAAGTGGCCGGCTTCCGGCTTGTTGACCAGGGCAGCGCGACGCGCGCCGACGGTCACCTGCACGGCGCTGTAGCCGTCGGTTTCGACGGTCTTGATCTGCGCGATGCGGTTCGGGGTTGCTTCGATCAGGGTCACCGGGATGGAGCGGCCATCTTCAGTGAACACGCGGCTCATGCCAGCCTTGCGGCCCACGAAGCCCAACGAATACTTCTTCGTCATGGTCGTAGTCCTCAGGTCAGCTTGATCTGAACGTCGACGCCGGCAGCCAGTTCGAGCTTCATCAGCGCGTCCACGGTCTTGTCATTCGGGTCAACGATATCGAGCACGCGCTTGTGCGTGCGGGTCTCGTACTGGTCACGCGCGTCCTTGTCGACGTGCGGGGAGACGAGAACGGTGTAACGCTCGATCTTGGTCGGCAGCGGGATCGGGCCACGCACTTGCGCGCCGGTCCGCTTTGCCGTTTCAACGATCTCGCTGGCCGAACGGTCGATCAGACGATGATCGAACGCTTTCAGCCGGATCCGGATCTTTTGGTCCGCCATGGCGGTAGGTTCCTTCGTTAAAAGAGCGACAGACAAAGCCTCTGGGTTGCTTTGCCCCATGAAATTCCTGAATACGGACGGCCCGCACTCCTGCAGGCCGCCAAGGTCACTCCATAGACCTCAAAAACGTAGGCAGACCAGTTTCCCGGCCTGCCCAGACGTAGAAGCATAATGGCACGCAAGGCAGCTGTCAACAGTCGCCTGTTGACGCCGCCTGAATGGCATTGACCCTTCCTGGTCCGGGGAACACAAGGCACATCCTGTGCCTGCTTTCCCATTTGATACGCCCCGATGCCCTACCCAGGCAACATCGGGGCGCAGATACTACCAGATTACTCGATGATCTTCGAGACCACGCCGGCGCCGACGGTACGGCCGCCTTCGCGGATGGCGAAGCGCAGGCCTTCGTCCATTGCCACCGGGTTGATCAGGGTGACGACCATCTTGACGTTGTCACCCGGCATCACCATTTCGACGCCTTCCGGCAGTGCAGCTGCGCCGGTGATGTCGGTGGTGCGGAAGTAGAACTGCGGGCGGTAGCCGTTGAAGAACGGGGTGTGGCGGCCGCCTTCGTCCTTCGACAGGACGTACACTTCGCCTTCGAACTTGGTGTGCGGCTTGATCGAACCCGGCTTGGCCAGGACCTGGCCACGCTCGACGTCGTCACGCTTGGTGCCGCGCAGCAGCAGGCCAGCGTTGTCGCCTGCCTGACCCTGGTCCAGCAGCTTGCGGAACATTTCAACGCCGGTCACGGTGGTCTTCTGCACCGGACGGATGCCGACGATTTCGATTTCGTCGCCAACCTTGATCACGCCGCGCTCGATACGACCGGTCACCACGGTGCCGCGGCCCGAGATCGAGAACACGTCTTCCACCGGCATCAGGAACGGCTTGTCGATTGCGCGCTCCGGCTCCGGGATCCAGCTATCCAGGGCGTCGACCAGCTTCAGGATGGCCGGCACGCCGATGTCGCTCTGGTCGCCTTCCAGCGCCAGACGGGCCGAACCGGCGATGATCGGGGTGTCGTCGCCCGGGAAGTCGTACTTGCTCAGCAGCTCGCGCACTTCCATCTCGACCAGCTCGAGCAGCTCGGCGTCGTCGACCATGTCGGCCTTGTTCAGGAACACGACGATGTACGGCACGCCGACCTGACGCGACAGCAGGATGTGCTCGCGGGTCTGCGGCATCGGGCCGTCAGCGGCCGAGCACACCAGGATCGCGCCGTCCATCTGGGCGGCACCGGTGATCATGTTCTTGACGTAGTCAGCGTGGCCCGGGCAATCGACGTGGGCGTAGTGACGGACCGGGGATTCGTATTCGACGTGCGCGGTCGAGATCGTGATGCCACGAGCCTTTTCTTCCGGCGCGGCGTCGATCGAGGAGTAGTCCTTGAACTCGCCACCGAAGCGCTCGGCACCGATCTTGGTCAGTGCAGCGGTCAGCGTGGTCTTGCCGTGGTCGACGTGACCGATGGTGCCGACGTTGACGTGCGGCTTGGTGCGCTCGAACTTACCCTTTGCCATTGTTCTATACCTTGATTTTGTAAGTGGTTTTCAGGAGAGGCTGAGCGAGGCTCAGCCCTTCTTCATGACGGCTTCGGCGATGTTGTTCGGCGCCGGCTCGTAGTGGTCGAATTCCATGGTGAAGGTGGCGCGGCCCTGGGTCTGCGAACGCAGCGCAGTGGCGTAGCCGAACATTTCACCCAGCGGGATCATCGCGTTGATGATCGAAGCGGAGCCGTCACCGGTGGTGTCGGAACCCTGCAGCACGCCGCGACGACGGCTGACGTCGCCCATCACGTCACCCTGGTAATCCTCCGGGGTCACGATCTCGACCTTCATGATCGGCTCCAGCAGCACCGGCTTGGCCTTGGCGAAGCCCTGCTTGAAGGCCATCGACGAAGCCAGCTTGAACGCCATTTCCGAGGAGTCGACGTCGTGGTACGAACCGAACACCAGCTTCACCTTGACGTCCACGACCGGGAAGCCAGCCAGCGGGCCGCTGGTGATGGTTTCGCGCAGGCCCTTTTCGACCGACGGAATGAATTCCTTCGGGATCACGCCGCCGGTGATGTCGTTGATGAACAGGAAGTCGTCCTTGATCAGCGGAGCGATCTTGGCATCGGCACGGTCTTCAGCGGTGATCGGCGACAGCTCGATCACGACGTGACCGTACTGACCCTTACCACCGGACTGCTTGGCGTGCTTGTAGTCCGACTTGACGTCAGCCAGGGTGATGGTTTCGCGGTACGCAACCTGCGGCGCGCCGACGTTGGCTTCAACGTTGAACTCGCGCTTCAGGCGGTCGACGATGATGTCCAGGTGCAGCTCGCCCATGCCCGAGATGATGGTCTGGCCGGATTCTTCGTCGGTCTTGACGCGGAACGACGGATCTTCCTGCGCCAGGCGGCCCAGGGCCAGGCCCATCTTTTCCTGGTCCGACTTGGTCTTCGGTTCGACGGCCATCGAGATCACCGGCTCCGGGAACGTCATGCGCTCCAGGATGATCGGCTGGTCGATCGAGCACAGGGTGTCACCGGTGGTGGTGTCCTTCAGGCCCACGGCAGCGGCGATGTCACCGGCCAGAACTTCCTTGATTTCTTCGCGGTTGTTCGAGTGCATCTGCAGGATGCGGCCGATGCGCTCCTTCTTGCCCTTCACCGAGTTCAGCACGGTGTCACCACCGTTCAGGGTGCCCGAGTAGACACGGAAGAAGGTCAGCGCGCCGACGAACGGATCGGTGATGATCTTGAAGGCCAGCGACGAGAACGGAGCCTTGTCGTCGGACTTGCGGGTCATGGCGACGTTTTCGTCGTCCACGTCGGTACCGGTCACGTCCGGCACATCGACCGGCGACGGCAGCAGCTGGATCACGCCGTCCAGCATGGCCTGCACGCCCTTGTTCTTGAACGCCGAACCGCAGTACATCGGGACGATTTCGGTGGCCAGGGTGCGGGTACGCAGCGCGTTGATGATTTCAGCCTCGGCCAGCTCTTCGCCGCCCAGGTACTTTTCCATCAGCTCTTCGCTGGCTTCAGCCGCGGTTTCGATCATGTAGGTGCGGGCTTCTTCAGCCTTTTCCTGCAGGTCGGCCGGGATTTCGCCGTACTCGAACTTCATGCCCTGCGAGGCTTCATCCCAATGGATGGCCTTCATCTTCAGCAGGTCGACGACGCCCTTGAAGCCGTCTTCGGCGCCGATCGGCAGCTGCATCGGCACGGCGACGGCGCCGAGCTTGGCCTTCAGCTGGTCACGGACCTTGTAGAAGTTGGCACCGGTGCGGTCCATCTTGTTGACGAACGCGATGCGCGGCACCTTGTAGCGGTTGGCCTGGCGCCACACGGTTTCCGACTGCGGCTGCACGCCACCGACGGCACACAGGACGAAGACGGCACCGTCGAGCACGCGCAGCGAGCGCTCCACTTCGATGGTGAAGTCGACGTGCCCGGGGGTGTCGATGATGTTGAAGCGGTGCTCCGGCAGGGACTTGTCCATGCCCTTCCAGAACGCGGTGGTGGCAGCGGACTGGATCGTGATGCCACGCTCCTGCTCCTGCTCCATCCAGTCCATGGTGGCGGCGCCGTCGTGCACTTCACCGATCTTGTGGCTCTTGCCGGTGTAGAACAGGATGCGCTCGGACGTGGTGGTCTTGCCGGCATCGATGTGAGCCATGATGCCGAAGTTACGGTAACGCTCGATGGGAGTGGAACGGGCCACGGGAGCCTCTCAGATTTCTTGGATTTCGGATGGCCGAACGCCGCCTTTCGGCGGCCTTCGGATTGGCGCAGTCCTTCCGGGACCGCGAGGCAGCACGCACCGAAGTGGTGCTGCCCTGCCTGTTTTACAAGGCCGTCAAACTCACCAGCGGTAGTGGGCGAACGCCTTGTTGGCTTCGGCCATGCGGTGGGTTTCTTCGCGCTTCTTGATGGCGCCGCCACGGTTTTCCGAGGCGTCGATCAGTTCAGCAGCCAGCTTCTTCGGCATGGTGTTCTCACCACGCTTGCGCGCGGAGTCGATCAGCCAGCGCATGGCCAGGGCCATCTTGCGCGACGAACGCACTTCGACCGGCACCTGGTAGGTGGCACCACCGACGCGGCGCGACTTGACTTCCACCGCCGGAGCGACGTTGTCCAGAGCCTTCTGCACCAGTTCAATGGCGTTGGCGCTGCTGTTCTTCTCGGTGATCACGTCCATGGCGCCGTACACGATCTTTTCGGCGACGGACTTCTTGCCGCTCTGCATGACCATGTTGATGAAGCGGGCGATGGTTTCGCTTCCGTGCTTCGGATCGGGCAGGACGGAACGCTGCGGAGTATTACCCTTACGCGACATAGTGCTCTCTCCTTATGCCTTCGGACGCTTGGCGCCGTACTTGGAACGGGCCTGGCGACGCTTGGCAACGCCGGCGGCGTCGAGCGAGCCACGAACGGTGTGGTAACGCACACCCGGCAGGTCCTTGACGCGACCGCCGCGGATCAGGACCACGGAGTGCTCCTGCAGGTTGTGGCCTTCACCACCGATGTAGGAAATCACTTCTTCCTGGTTGGTCAGGCGGACCTTGGCAACCTTGCGCAGAGCCGAGTTCGGCTTCTTCGGAGTGGTGGTGTAGACACGGGTGCAGACGCCACGGCGCTGCGGGCACTTGTCGAGCGCCGGCGAGGCACTCTTGTAGGTGGTCGCTTGCCGCGGCTTGCGGACCAGCTGGTTGATCGTCGCCATCAGTAGGTTCTTCTGATTGGTGGCCGGAAAATCCGACCAGAGATGCGGAAATGTTAAAGCAGGCCGAAATTTTGGCCTGCTGAGACAGACGATTGTAGCAACCTGCCAGGAAAGCAGTCAAACGCCTCCTGTCAAGCCCGTTCCTGATCCCGGAACGTTACTGGGGGGCCTCCATGTACCCCGTTCAGGTTGACAGGATCGATCGCGGACGATCTCCCCTGCCCTTTCCCAATCCCATCGATGGACTGATGGGGTGGTCCGGCCTTGCGGCCGGACCGGATACCTCATTCTTCGCCCGAGGCCTGTTCAGCTTCGGCTTCAACCACCGGCGCCTCGACCGCGGCCGGGATACCGGCCAGGGTCTGCATTTCCGACTCGGTGAGACCGGAAGCGCCGCGGCGGCGGTTGCTGTGGTACGCCAGGCCGGTACCGGCCGGAATCAGGCGACCGACGATGACGTTTTCCTTCAGGCCACGCAGGTTGTCCGAGGTGCCGCGGACGGCCGCTTCGGTCAGCACGCGGGTGGTTTCCTGGAACGACGCGGCCGAGATGAACGACTCGGTCGCCAGCGATGCCTTGGTGATACCCAGCAGGACCGGATCGAAGTGCGCCGGCAGCTCGTTGCGGGTCGACAGGCGCGCATTCTCCTCGATAACGCGCTGGCGCTCCACCTGTTCGCCGTTCAGGAACTTGCTGCTGCCCTGGTCGGTGATCTCGACCTTGCGCAGCATCTGGCGGGTGATCACCTCGATGTGCTTGTCGTTGATCTTCACGCCCTGCAGGCGGTACACGTCCTGGATTTCCTTCACCAGGTAGGCCGCCAGCGGTTCGACACCCAGCAGACGCAGGATGTCCTGCGGGCTCGGCTCGCCGTCCACGATGGTTTCACCCTTGGTGACATGCTCGCCTTCGAACACGATGACCTGGCGGTACTTCGGGATCAGCTCTTCGTGCTCCGAACCATCGGTGTCCTTGATGATCAGGCGCTGCTTGCCCTTGGTGTCCTTGCCGAAGCTGATGATGCCCGAACGCTCGGCCAGCACTGCCGGATCCTTCGGCTTGCGCGCTTCGAACAGGTCGGCCACGCGCGGCAGACCACCGGTGATGTCGCGGGTCTTCGACGCTTCCTGCGGGATCTTGGCGACGACGTCGCCCACGCCCACCGGGGCGCCATCCTGCAGGTTGACGATCGAACGCGGCGGCAGCAGGTACTGCGCCGGCAGGTCGGTGCCCGGGATCGACAGGTCGTTGCCCTTGGCGTCGACGATGCGCACGATCGGGCGCAGGTCCTTGGCCTGGGTACCACGACGCTTCGGATCGGTGATTTCGCGCGAAGCGAGGCCGGTCAGCTCGTCGGTCTTCTCGATGACGGTGATGCCGTCGACGAAGTCGATGAAGCGGATGAAGCCGGCCACTTCCGACACGATCGGGTGGTTATGCGGATCCCAGTTGGCCACGGTCTGGCCAGCCTTGATCGCATCACCGTCCTTGGACGTGATGGTCGCACCGTACGGCAGCTTGTAGCGCTCACGCTCACGGCCGTGGGCATCGAGCACCGAGATTTCGCCCGAGCGCGACACTGCCACCAGCGAGCCGTTGGCGTGCTCGACCGACTTGAGGTTGCTGAACTTGACCGAGCCGGTGGTCTTGACGGTGATGTTGTCGACCGCAGCAGCTCGCGACGCCGCACCACCGATGTGGAACGTACGCATGGTCAGCTGGGTACCCGGCTCACCGATCGACTGCGCGGCGATGACGCCGACCGCTTCACCGATGTTGACCAGGTGGCCGCGGGCCAGATCGCGGCCGTAGCAGCGACCGCAGACACCGAAGGCCGATTCGCACGAGATCGTCGAACGCACCTTGATGCTCTGCACGCCGGCGTCTTCCAGCTTGGCGACCCAGGCTTCGTCCAGCAGGGTGTTGCGGGTGACGATCGGATCTTCGTCGTTGCCCGGCAGGAACACGTCCTCGGCCACCACGCGACCCAGCACGCGATCCTTCAGCGGCTCGACCACGTCGCCGCCTTCCACGATCGGGGTCATGATCAGGCCTTCGGTGGTACCGCAATCCACCTCGGTGATCACCACGTCCTGCGCGACGTCGACCAGACGACGGGTCAGGTAACCCGAGTTCGCGGTCTTCAGCGCGGTATCGGCCAGACCCTTACGGGCACCGTGGGTGGAGTTGAAGTACTCCTGCACGTTCAGGCCTTCGCGGAAGTTCGCCTTGATGGGCGTCTCGATGATCGAGCCGTCCGGGCGGGCCATCAGGCCACGCATGCCGGCCAGCTGACGGATCTGCGCCTGCGAACCACGCGCACCGGAGTCGGCCATGATGTACAGCGAGTTCATCGACTTCTGGTCGATGGTCTCGCCCTTGGCATTGACCACCTTCTCGGTACCGATGGTGTCCATCATCGCCTTGGCGATGCGCTCGTTGGTGCGCGACCAGATGTCGACCACCTTGTTGTAGCGCTCGCCGGCGGTGACCAGGCCCGACTGGTACTGCTCCTGGATTTCCAGCACTTCGGCTTCGGCCTCGGTGAGGATGCCCTTCTTCTCGTCCGGGATCAGCATGTCGTCGATGCCGATCGACACGCCGGCGCGGGTCGCGTAGGCGAAGCCGGTGTACATCAGCTTGTCGGCGAACACGACCGTGTCCTTCAGCCCCAGCTGGCGGTAGCTGGAGTTGATCAGGCGGCTGATGTTCTTCTTGGTCAGCTCGACATTGGCCAGCGCGAACGGCAGGCCTTCCGGCAGGATTTCAGCCAGCAGGGCGCGACCGATCGTGGTGTCCACGATCGAGGTCTTGTTCTGCTTCACGCCGTCTTCGTCGGTCACCACCTCGGTGATGCGGACCTTGACGCGCGCGTGCAGTTCCACCACGCGGTTGTCGTAGGCACGCTTGACTTCAGCGATGTTGGCGAAGGCCATGCCCTCGCCCTTCTTGTTTTCCAGCGAGCGGGTCATGTAGTACAGACCCAGCACGACGTCCTGCGACGGCACGATGATCGGCTCGCCGTTGGCCGGCGACAGGATGTTGTTGGTCGACATCATCAGCGCACGCGCTTCCAGCTGGGCTTCCAGCGAGAGCGGCACGTGGACGGCCATCTGGTCACCGTCGAAGTCGGCGTTGAACGCGGTGCAGACCAGCGGGTGCAGCTGGATGGCCTTGCCTTCGATCAGCACCGGCTCGAACGCCTGGATGCCAAGGCGGTGCAGGGTCGGCGCACGGTTCAGCATCACCGGATGCTCGCGGATGACCTCTTCCAGGATGTCCCAGACTTCGGCTTCTTCGCGCTCGACCAGCTTCTTGGCGGCCTTGATGGTGGTGGCCAGGCCACGACGCTGCAGCTTGGCGAACACGAACGGCTTGAACAGCTCCAGCGCCATCTTCTTCGGCAGGCCGCACTGGTGCAGGCGCAGGTACGGGCCGACCACGATGACCGAACGGCCCGAGTAGTCGACGCGCTTGCCGAGCAGGTTCTGGCGGAAGCGGCCCTGCTTGCCCTTGATCATGTCGGCCAGCGACTTCAGCGGGCGCTTGTTGGTGCCGGTGATGGCACGGCCGCGACGGCCGTTGTCCAGCAGCGCATCGACCGATTCCTGCAGCATGCGCTTTTCATTGCGCACGATGATGTCCGGCGCGCTCAGTTCGAGCAGGCGGCGCAGGCGGTTGTTACGGTTGATGACGCGGCGGTACAGGTCGTTCAGGTCGGAGGTCGCGAAGCGGCCGCCGTCCAGCGGAACCAGCGGACGCAGGTCCGGCGGCAGCACCGGCAGCACGGTCATGACCATCCATTCCGGACGGTTGCCCGATTCCAGGAAGGCTTCGATCAGCTTGATGCGCTTGGTCAGTCGCTTGAGCTTGGTTTCCGAACCGGTGGCGGCGATTTCTTCGCGCAGGCGGGTCATTTCCGACTGCAGGTCGATCGTGCGCAGCAGTTCGTACACGGCCTCGGCGCCCATCGCGGCGTCGAAGTCGTCACCGTGCTCCTGGCGGGCCTGCAGGTACTGCTCTTCGGTCAGCAGCTGGCGGCGTTCCAGGGCGGTCAGGCCCGGCTCGGTCACCACGTACGCTTCGAAGTACAGCACGCGCTCGATGTCGCGCAGGGTCATGTCCAGCATCAGGCCGATGCGCGACGGCAGCGACTTCAGGAACCAGATGTGCGCGACCGGCGAGGCCAGGTCGATGTGGCCCATGCGCTCGCGGCGCACCTTGGCCAGGGTCACTTCGGTGCCGCACTTCTCGCAGACCACGCCGCGGTGCTTCATGCGCTTGTACTTGCCGCACAGGCACTCGTAGTCCTTCACCGGGCCGAAGATGGCGGCGCAGAACAGGCCGTCACGTTCCGGCTTGAAGGTACGGTAGTTGATGGTTTCCGGCTTCTTCACTTCGCCGAAGGACCACGAACGGATCAGGTCCGGCGAGGCCAGCGCGATCTTGATTGCGTCGAAGTCCAGCGTCTGGCGCTGCTGGTTGAAGAGGTTGAGCAGGTCTTTCATGGTGTTCTCCAGAAGGAGGAATGCTGTGTCGATGGGCTTTCAGTTGACTGCCAGCGGCGCGGTGGCGGACCGCCGCGCCGGCATGGATCAGTTGTCTTCCAGTTCCATGTTGATGGCCAGCGAGCGGATTTCCTTCACGAGCACGTTGAAGGATTCCGGCATGCCCGCGACCATCTCGTGCTCACCGTCGACGATGTTCTTGTACATCTGGTTGCGGCCCTGCACGTCATCGGACTTCACCGTCAGCATTTCCTGCAGGGTGTAGGCCGCGCCGTAGGCTTCCAGCGCCCAGACTTCCATTTCACCGAAGCGCTGGCCGCCGAACTGCGCCTTGCCGCCCAGCGGCTGCTGGGTGACGAGCGAGTACGGACCGGTCGAACGGGCGTGCATCTTGTCGTCGACCAGGTGGTTCAGCTTCAGGTAGTGCATGTAACCGACGGTGGTGTGGCGATCGAAGGCTTCACCGGTGCGGCCGTCGTACAGCTGGGTCTGGCCACTGCTCGGCAGGTCGGCCAGTTCCAGCATGCGCTTGATTTCCGCTTCGGTGGCGCCGTCGAAGACCGGGGTGGCCATCGGCACGCCGTCGGTCAGGTTGCGGGCCAGGCGCAGCAGTTCCTCGTCGCTGAACTGCGACAGGTCGACACGGTTGGCCACGTTGGTGTCGTCGTGGTTGTAGATGTCGTCCAGGAACTTGCGCAGGTCGGCAACGGCCGCCTGGGCTTCCATCATCGCCTGGATCTTGCGGCCCAGCCCCTTGGCGGCCCAGCCCAGGTGCACTTCCAGGATCTGGCCGATGTTCATACGCGACGGCACGCCCAGCGGGTTCAGCACGATGTCCACGGTTTCGCCCGAGGCCATGTACGGCATGTCCTCGACCGGCACCACGTTGGAGACCACACCCTTGTTGCCGTGGCGGCCTGCCATCTTGTCGCCCGGCTGGATGCGGCGCTTCACGGCCAGGAACACCTTGACCATCTTCAGCACGCCCGGAGCGAGGTCGTCACCGGCAGTGATCTTGCCGCGCTTGTCGGCGAAGCGACGCTCGAATTCCTTCTCGTGCGCCTGGATCTGCTTCTGCGCGCGTTCGATGGCTTCCGAGGCGTCCTCGTCCTTCATGCGCAGCGCGAACCAGTCAGCCTTCTTCAGGCCGTCCAGGAACGCGTCGCTGATGACGTCGCCCTTCTTCAGGCCAGCACCGCCGTTGACCACCTTGCCCACGATCTGCGAACGCAGACGCATGTAGATGGCGGCTTCCAGGATGCGGAACTGGTCGTCGAAGTCCTTCTTGACGCGCTTGATTTCAGACTCTTCGATCTGGCGGGCGCGCTTGTCCTTCTCGATGCCGTCGCGGGTGAAGACCTGCACGTCGATGACGGTGCCGTCCATGCCCGGCGGAACGCGCAGCGAGCTGTCCTTAACGTCCGAAGCCTTCTCGCCGAAGATTGCGCGCAGCAGCTTCTCTTCCGGGGTCAGCTGGCTTTCGCCCTTCGGGGTGACCTTGCCGACCATGATGTCGCCGGCGCGGACTTCTGCACCGATGTACACCACGCCGCTCTCGTCCAGGCGGTTCAGCGCCTGCTCGGAGACGTTCGGGATGTCGGCGGAGATTTCCTCCGGCCCCAGCTTGGTATCACGCGCAACGCAGGTCAGCTCTTCGATGTGGATCGTGGTGTAGCGATCCTCTTCCACCACGCGCTCGGAGAGCAGGATGGAGTCTTCGAAGTTGTAGCCGTTCCACGGCATGAACGCGATCAGCATGTTCTGGCCCAGGGCCAGTTCGCCGATGTCGGTGGACGGACCGTCGGCCAGCACGTCGCCGCGGGCGATGACGTCGCCCACCTGGACCAGCGGACGCTGGTTGATGCAGGTGTTCTGGTTCGAACGGGTGTACTTGACCAGGTTGTAGATGTCCACGCCTGCATCGGTGGCGCCAACGATCTCTTCCTCGTTGACCTTGACCACGATGCGGGCTGCGTCGATCTGCACGATCTCGCCACCACGGCGGGCGTTCACGGTCACACCGGAGTCACGCGCCACGGCGCGCTCGATGCCGGTACCGACCAGCGGCTTCTGCGCACGCAGGGTCGGCACGGCCTGACGCTGCATGTTGGCGCCCATCAGTGCACGGTTCGCGTCATCGTGCTCCAGGAACGGAACCAGCGCGGCCGCGATCGACACGGTCTGCATCGGCGAGACGTCCATGAAGTGGACTTCCGCCGGCGGCTTCAGCAGCGATTCGCCCTGGAAGCGGCACGGAACGAACTGCTCGGTCAGCACGCTGTCGGCATTGGTCAGCGCGTTGGCCTGCGCAATGACGTACTCGTTTTCTTCGATGGCCGACAGGAACTCGACTTCGTCGTAGACCTTGCCGTCCACGACCTTGCGGTACGGGGTCTCGAGGAAACCGTACTGGTTGGTGCGGGCGTACACGGCCAGCGAGTTGATCAGGCCGATGTTCGGGCCTTCCGGCGTTTCGATGGTGCAGACGCGGCCGTAATGGGTCGGGTGCACGTCGCGCACTTCGAAGCCGGCGCGCTCACGGGTCAGGCCGCCCGGGCCCAGGGCCGAGACGCGACGCTTGTGCGTGACTTCCGACAGCGGGTTGTTCTGGTCCATGAACTGCGACAGCTGCGAGGAGCCGAAGAACTCCTTGATGGCAGCGGCGACCGGCTTGGCGTTGATCAGCTCCTGCGGGGTCAGGCCTTCGGACTCGGCCATCGACAGGCGCTCCTTGACCGCGCGCTCGACGCGGACCAGGCCCACGCGGAACACGTTCTCGGCCATTTCGCCGACCGAACGCACGCGACGGTTGCCCAGGTGGTCGATGTCATCGACCACGCCGCGACCGTTGCGGATCTCGGTCAGGACCTTGATCACGTCCAGGATGTCGGAGCTGTCACCGTGGGCGGCGACCAGGCGCTTGGACTCTTCGTCGTTGCGCTCGCCGTAGTACTTGCGGTCGTACAGCACGGCTTCGCCGGTGGTTTCCTTGCGGCCCACGCGACGGTTGAACTTCATGCGGCCGACCGCGGACAGGTCGTAGCGCTCGAAGGTGAAGAACAGGTTGTGGAACAGGTTCTGCGCGGCATCCTTGGTCGGCGGCTCGCCCGGACGCATCATGCGGTAGATCTCGACCAGGGCTTCCAGCTGGGTCTTGGTCGGGTCGATGCGCAGGGTGTTGGACAGGTACGGGCCACGATCCAGGTCGTTCACCCACAGGGTGCCCACGGCATCGACACCGGCCTTGCGGAAGCTCTGCAGCTGCTCGTCGGTGATTTCGTCGTTGGCCTGGGCCAGCAGTTCGCCGGTCGAGGCATCGACCACGTCGTGCGACAGGATGCGGCCGACGATGTAGTCGTCCGGCACGGCCAGGGCAGCGATGCCCGAGGCTTCCAGCTGCTTGATGTGGCGCGCGGTGATGCGCTTGCCGGCTTCCACGATGACCTTGTCGCCGTCGGCGAGGTCGAAGCCCAGGGTTTCGCCACGCAGGCGCTCGGGCACCAGCTCCAGCTGGACGCCTTCATCCGGGTTGATGTGGAAGGTGTTGATCTCGAAGAACTCGGCCAGCATCTCTTCGTTGCTGTAGCCAAGCGCGCGCAGCAGGATCGACACCGGCAACTTGCGGCGGCGGTCGATACGGGTGAACAGCGCGTCCTTCGGGTCGAACTCGAAGTCCAGCCAGGAACCGCGGTAAGGAATGATGCGGGCGCTGTACAGCAGCTTGCCCGAGCTGTGGGTCTTGCCACGGTCGTGGTCGAAGAACACGCCCGGCGAGCGGTGCAGCTGCGAGACGATGACGCGCTCGGTGCCGTTGACGATGAAGGTGCCGTTCTCGGTCATCAGCGGGATTTCGCCCAGATAGACCTCCTGCTCCTTCACGTACTTGATGGCCTTGGTCGACGACTCACGGTCGTAGATCACCAGGCGCACGGTCACGCGCAGCGGGGCGCCGTAGCTCATGCCGCGCTGGCGGCACTCGCGCTCGTCGAACACCGGTTCGCCCAGCTTGTAGCCGACGTATTCCAGGGCGGCATTGCCGCTGTAGCTGGCGATCGGGAAGACCGACTTCAGCGCAGCGTGCAGGCCGTGGTCCGTGCGCTTGGCCGGATCGACGTTTTCCTGCAGGAATTCACGATAGGAATCCACCTGGATGGCGAGCAGGAACGGCACTTCGAGGATCGAGCGCTGCTTGCCGAAATCCTTGCGGATACGCTTTTTTTCGGTGAACGAATAGGACGTCATGAGGTCTTCCACCTTGTTGTGCGGGCCGTGCGTCCACGACCCTGAAGGGAACTTGAAATTGTCAGTTGGAAGTCGCTGGTATTGCCGGCACCAGCACGCCTTCTCCCGCTACTTCCAACTGCCAACTCGTCTGCATCCACTCCCCTGCCGCCGCGCCGTGCGCTGGCCTGCCGGGGTCTGACCGCAGCCCGTGTTGGGCTTTTTGCCGCAGTTACAACCGGTATTGCATGAAACGACCAAAGGCCGGGGGCTTACGCCCCCAGCCTTGGCTGCATCGCCGTGAATCGATGACGATGCAAAGGAAGTGCTTACTTGACTTCGACAGTCGCGCCAGCAGCTTCCAGGTCCTTCTTCATCTTCTCGGCTTCGTCCTTCGAAGCGTTGTCCTTCAGGACGCCGCCGGCTTCGGCCAGGTCCTTCGCTTCCTTCAGGCCCAGGCCGGTGATGGCGCGGACGGCCTTGATGACTTCGACCTTCTTGTCGCCGGCCGACTTCAGGGTGACGACGAACTCGGTCTGCTCTTCAACAGCAGCGGCCGGGCCAGCGGCAGCAGCCACGGCAACCGGAGCGGCGGCGGAGACGCCGAACTTTTCTTCGATGGCCTTGACCAGCTCCATCACTTCCATCAGGGACTTCTCGGCGATGGCGTCGACGATCTGTTCGTTGGTAAGGGACATGATTAATACCTTTGGATGATTTTCTGGGTTGAGGTTCCGTCAGGAACCACGGTAAGTCGAAACTCAGGCGGTCTCGGCGGCCGGCTCGGCAGCGTCGGCGGCGACATCGCCACCACCCTGCTTCTCGCCAACGGCCTTGATGGCGCGGGCAAACATCGTGACCGGCTCGGTCAGGACGCGGGCCAGCATGGCCAGGGCCTGATCGCGGGTCGGCAGCGAGGCCAGCACGTCGACGTGGCTTGCCGGGAACACTTCGCCACCGATGGCGACGACCTTAGCCTTCAGCTTGTCGTTGCCCTTGGCGGCTTCCTTGATCAGGCGACCGGCAGCGCCGGGCTCCTCAAGCGAGAACGCGTACAGCAGCGGACCAACCATCTGGTCCTGGGCGACTGCGAACTCGGTGCCTTCAACGGCGCGCGAAGCCAGGGTGTTCTTGACAACCTTCAAGAAAACACCGGTTTCACGAGCCTGCTTGCGCATCGCGGTCATCTGGGCGACCGTGGTGCCAGCGTATTCGGCTGCGATCAAGGAGTGGGCCTTGGCGGCGACGTCTGCCAGCTCGGCGACTACTTCTTGCTTCTGGGACAGATTGAGAGCCATTGCACTCCTCCTATTGAACTCCGCTTACGGCTCCTGCCGTGTGCGGTCCTGTGCGGCATCCGTCCTGGACGCCGGGAACATCGGGATGATGTTCCGGGGGGTGGGCCGTTCCAGACCTGGAGGCAATCAGGGAAATCCCAGACATGCGTGAACCAGAAAAACTCCAGAAGGGCACCATCTACGCAGGGTGATTCCGGGGAATCGATTAAGCGCTCATGACTGCTCCGGCGGCGACTCCTTGCCAGATCGAGCTTCCGTGCCCGTCGCCGGTATTGCCACGACCGCGCCTGCGGTCTTTGACGGCTACCGCGGGCGATGCACTGCCAGCGATGCCTTCAAATGTCACGGTCACGGCACCCAGGGCACCGTGACCGCTTCAAACAATTACTTCAGGGTCAGCGACGACTGGTCGACGGTGACGCCCGGGCCCATCGTCGAGCTGACCGAAACCTTCTGCAGGTAGGTGCCCTTCGAGGTAGCCGGCTTGGCCTTGATCAGGTCCAGCAGCAGCGCGGTCAGGTTCGACTTCAGCGCGTCTTCGGCGAAGTCGGCCTTGCCGATGGTGCAGTGGATGATGCCGGCCTTGTCGGTGCGGTAACGGACCTGACCCGACTTGGCGTTCTTCACGGCTTCACCCGGGTTCGGGGAAACGGTGCCGACCTTCGGGTTCGGCATCAGGCCGCGCGGGCCCAGCACGGTGCCCAGCTTACCGACGACGCGCATGGCGTCCGGGGTCGCGATGACGACGTCGTAGTTCAGATCGCCGGCCTGCATCTTCTCGGCCAGGTCATCCATGCCGACGGCTTCGGCGCCAGCGGCCAGGGCTTCGTCAGCCTTGGCACCGGCCGGAGCGAACACGGCGACGCGGACCGACTTACCGGTACCGGCCGGCAGCACGGTGGAGCCACGGACCTGCTGGTCGGACTTCTTCGCATCGACGCCCAGGCGCACGGCAACGTCGATCGACTCGACGAACTTGGCCTTGGTGGCGCTCTTCAGGATGTTGATCGCGTCCTCGAAGGCGTATGCCTTGCCCGGAACGACGGCGGCCTTGATGGCCTTCTCACGCTTGGTCTGTGCCATCTTATTAACCCTCCACCACGAGGCCCATGGAACGGGCAGAGCCAGCGATGGTACGCACGGCGGCGTCCAGGTCGGCGGCAGTCAGATCCGGTTCCTTCGCCTTGGCGATCTCTTCCAGCTGCTTACGGGTGACCTTGCCGACCTTCTCGGTGTTCGGGCGCTTGGAGCCCGACGAGATGCCAGCGGCCTTCTTCAGCAGGGTGGTAGCCGGGGTGCTCTTGGTGATGAAGGTGAACGTACGGTCCGAGTAGGCCGTGATGATCACCGGAACCGGCAGACCCGGCTCGAGCTTCTGCGTGGCAGCGTTGAACGCCTTGCAGAATTCCATGATGTTCAGACCACGCTGACCCAGCGCAGGACCGACCGGCGGCGAGGGGTTGGCCTGACCGGCCTTCACCTGCAGCTTGATGTAACCGACAACTTTCTTTGCCATGTGAGTGCTCTCCGGGTGCTAGCGCCTTTCGACAACAGGCTCCCCATCGGACCGGGAATCACGCGTCCCGGCATCGCGTTTTGAAATCATGCCGAAGGCCACCTTGCGGTGGCCTCGTCCTGCTGGCTTCCCAGCGGGGAGCCGCGCACTATATCAGGTTTTTTCTTCACATGCCTGAAGCGGCACGTAAACGGAAGAAACCGGGCCAAGCCCGGTTTCCATCTGTAGAGTCGAGCTTGCTCGACTGAACGGAAAGTCGAGCAAGCTCGACTCTACATATCAGGTCAGACGGCCTTCTCGACCTGGCCGAACTCGAGCTCGACCGGGGTGGCACGACCGAAGATCAGCACCGAGACGCGCAGACGGCTCTTCTCGTAGTTGACATCTTCGACGACGCCATTGAAATCGTTGAACGGGCCATCGGTAACGCGGACCATCTGGCCCGGCTCGAACAGCACCTTCGGACGCGGCTTCTCGACACCTTCCTGAACGCGATTCAGGATGGCTTCGGCCTCGGAATCGGCGATCGGCAGCGGACGATCGGCGGTACCGCCGATGAAGCCCATCACGCGCGGGGTCTCCTTGACCAGGTGCCAGCTTTCGTTGTCGATGCGCGGAATACCGGCTTCTTCGTGGGTCTCGATCTGGACCAGCACGTAACCCGGGAAGAACTTGCGCTCGGAACGGCGCTTCTGGCCAGCGCGCATCTCGACCACTTCTTCGGTCGGGACCAGGACGTCGCCGAAGCGCTCTTCCATGCCGTCACGGACGATGCGATCGCGCAGGGCCTGCGCCACCGACTTCTCGAAGCCCGAATAGGCGTGAACGACGTACCAACGCTTCATGCAATTCTCCTTAGCGGCTCAGGAACCACTGAGTCAGTTTCTGGATCAGGAAGTCGAAGCCACCCAGCAGCAGGCTGAGGATGAGCACCACGACGATCACGACCCACGTCATGCGGATGGCTTCCTGGCGCGTCGGCCAGACCACCTTGCGCAGTTCGAAGCGCGACTCGGAGAGGAATTCGCGGGTGTCGCGCCCCTTGCCGGTCAGCATGAACACGCCGATACCGCCAACCAGACCGACCACGACCGCCAACGCACGCAACTGACCCGCCCACGCACCCAGCTGGGCGGCGCGACCGGAGTCGGCGGAGAACCAGAACCAGACGAACAGACCGGCCAGCACCAGCAGCGATGCGGCGACATACTTGACGATATCTCCACCGTGGGCGGAGTTGTCCTTGGAGTGTTCGATCTTGCTATTCATCCGGCTGTGTCTGCTTTAGCGGCCCAGGCCGCTGGATAAGGTGGGCAGATGGCACGCCAGGAGGGACTCGAACCCCCAACCTGCGGTTTTGGAGACCGCTGCTCTGCCAATTGAGCTACTGGCGTACGTTTAAAACTTGCCTTCCCTTAGACGGCGAAGGCGGACCGAGGTTCCCGGCCCGCCATTCGCGTAACCGGCGGCGCTATGCAACCACCGGTACTGCAGGCTTACTCGATGATCTTCGAGACCACGCCGGCGCCGACGGTACGGCCGCCTTCGCGGATGGCGAAGCGCAGGCCTTCGTCCATTGCCACCGGGTTGATCAGGGTGACGACCATCTTGACGTTGTCACCCGGCATCACCATTTCGACGCCTTCCGGCAGTGCAGCTGCACCGGTGATGTCGGTGGTGCGGAAGTAGAACTGCGGACGGTAGCCGTTGAAGAACGGGGTGTGGCGGCCGCCTTCGTCCTTCGACAGGACGTAGACTTCGCCTTCGAACTTGGTGTGCGGCTTGATCGAACCCGGCTTGGCCAGGACCTGACCACGCTCGACGTCGTCACGCTTGGTGCCGCGCAGCAGCAGGCCAGCGTTGTCGCCTGCCTGACCCTGGTCCAGCAGCTTGCGGAACATTTCAACGCCGGTCACGGTGGTCTTCTGCACCGGACGGATGCCGACGATTTCGATTTCGTCGCCAACCTTGATCACGCCGCGCTCGATACGACCGGTCACCACGGTGCCGCGGCCCGAGATCGAGAACACGTCTTCCACCGGCATCAGGAACGGCTTGTCGATTGCGCGCTCCGGCTCCGGGATCCAGCTGTCCAGGGCGTCGACCAGCTTCAGGATGGCCGGCACGCCGATGTCGCTCTGGTCGCCTTCCAGCGCCAGACGGGCCGAACCGGCGATGATCGGGGTGTCGTCGCCCGGGAAGTCGTACTTGCTCAGCAGCTCGCGCACTTCCATCTCGACCAGCTCGAGCAGCTCGGCGTCGTCAACCATGTCGGCCTTGTTCAGGAACACGACGATGTACGGCACGCCGACCTGACGCGACAGCAGGATGTGCTCGCGGGTCTGCGGCATCGGGCCGTCAGCGGCCGAGCACACCAAGATCGCGCCGTCCATCTGGGCGGCACCGGTGATCATGTTCTTGACGTAGTCAGCGTGGCCCGGGCAATCGACGTGGGCGTAGTGACGGACCGGGGATTCGTATTCGACGTGCGCGGTCGAGATCGTGATGCCACGAGCCTTTTCTTCCGGCGCGGCGTCGATCGAGGAGTAGTCCTTGAACTCGCCACCGAAGCGCTCGGCACCGATCTTGGTCAGTGCGGCGGTCAGCGTGGTCTTGCCGTGGTCGACGTGACCGATGGTGCCGACATTGACGTGCGGCTTGGTGCGCTCGAACTTACCCTTGGCCATGGCTGCTTATCTCGAATTCGTCTGAGAGGTGATGCTTAAGATGGTGCTCACGAAAGGAATCGAACCTTCGACCTCTTCCTTACCAAGGAAGTGCTCTACCGACTGAGCTACGTGAGCCGAGTTTTGCATTATGACATGAACTCGATAATATTCAAAGTTCATTCAATGGAGCGGGAGACGGGAATCGAACCCGCACCATCAGCTTGGAAGGCTGAGGTTCTACCATTGAACTACTCCCGCGCCGGGAATGTCACAACGTGAAACTGGTGGAGGGAGGTGGATTCGAACCACCGAAGGCGTAAGCCAGCAGATTTACAGTCTGCCCCCGTTGGCCGCTTGGGTATCCCTCCTTACCACCCCATTCCGTTGCCGCCGAAGCGTTGCGGTGTGTGGTGGTGAGCCGCTTATTCTGCTGATGGGACGGGGGCCTGTCAACGCTTTTTTCCATCTTTTTCACACGTTGTCGCAAACCCATTGATACGCAAGGTTATTGCCCCGGGACCGGCAGGGTCTCGCTGGCGAAAATTGCGACATGGGGTACACCATCGGCGCCGATCCAGCCCCGATACATGCCCTGGGTGTTGAACGGCGTGGCCATTTTTCCGTCTGCGGCCAGCACGATCGCACCACCGTCGCCGCCCATCTGCGGAATCGCCTCGTTGATCACGCCCTTGCCGGCCTGCTCCGGTGTCTGCCCCCGGTAGCGCATGCGTGCGCAGATCTCATGCGCGGCAGCGGTGCGGATGTAGTACTCGCCCCAGCCGGTGCCCGACACCGCGCAACGGGCATCGGCCCAGGTGCCGGCGCCGATGATCGGCGAGTCGCCCACGCGTCCGTAGCGCTTGTTGGTCATGCCGCCGGTGGAGGTGCCGGCGGCCAGGTGCCCCTGCGCGTCGAGCGCGACCGCGCCCACGGTTCCAAAGTGCTTCGCGGTCTCCAGGTCGGCATGTGCCTGGCCGCTGGCCTCTTCCTTCAACGCCCGCTGCAGCTGCTGCCAGCGCTTGTCGGTGCGGAAGTACGACGGGTCCACCAGCGGGATGCCCTGCTCGACTGCGAAGGCTTCGGCACCCTGCCCGACCATCATCACGTGCCTGGACTTCTGCATCACGGTCTGCGCCAGCTGGATCGGGTTGCGCACCCGCTGCACACCGGCCACAGCCCCTGCCGCCTGGCTTGCGCCATCCATTACCGCTGCGTCCAGCTCGTTGTGGCCGTCATGGGTGAACACCGCGCCCTTGCCGGCATTGAAGGTCGGGTCATCCTCCAGCACGGTGATCGCCGCGGTGACCGCGGCCAATGCCGGGCGTCCGGCCGCCAGCTCGGCGTGCCCCTTCAGCAGCGCGGCGCGCAGCGCTTCGCGTGCGGCCTTCTCTTCGGCCGGCGACAGATCCTTGCGCTCGACACCGGCGCCGCCATGGATGACCAGCAGCGGCGAAGTGGCCGGTGCAGCCTGGGCAAGCAGGGGCAGGGACAGCAGCGCGGACAGCGCCAAACGCAGTTTCATCGGGTACGTCTCCAGCAGGACGAATGAATGGATTGCATGGTAGTGCCGGCCGCTGGCCGGCAAGGGGCGCATCAGGAAAGGTGAGTTGCCAGCCAGCGGCCGGCGCTACCGAAGCGTGAACTCAATATCGCCGTCGCTGACGTCGGCGACGGCCTGGTAGTCGGCCTCGGCCTCGAAGTCATCCAGCCGCATGCGGCTGCCACTGCCGACCACCGTCACCGGCACGGCATGGAAGCGCAGCGGCTCGCCTTCGACCAGGCGGTCGGCATCACGCCCGGGGCTGACCACCCACACCTTGCCCTCGCCGTCGGCGCTGTAGACCTGGGCCTGGCCATCCGGCTCCACGCACAGCGCCGTGTCCTCGTCGACGCCGATACCGACGATGTCGGGGTCGCCACTGTCCTGCGCGGCACGGGCCACGAACACGATGAGGCGGCCAAGGCGATCGCGCTTGTCGAAGTGGGTGTCGGTGACCACCCGCTGCAGGTAGGGCATCTGCAGGAAGCCACTGTCCATGGTGACCGCGCTGCCCATCGGGTCGGCCATCGCACCGGCGGAGCTGATGCTGCCTCCGTCCAACGCGCCATAGGCATAGCCGCCAAGGATGGCCAGGCCTGCGCTGGTACCGGCGATCGGCTTGCCGGCGCGTACGTGGGCGTTGAGCGCGCGGTTGAGCGCGGTGCCCTTCCAGAAGCGGATGTAACGCGACTGGTCACCGCCGGCGATGAAGATGGCATCGGCCGCCGCAACCACCCGCAGCACGGCCGGATCGTCGGCGCCGCGGCGGCTGTCGAAGACCAGGGTCTGCACTGCAGTGGTACCGCCGATCTCCCGGTACAGGCGGTCCTGCAGTTCGTCGCGGCCGGAGGCACGCAGAATCAACACGCGGCCGTTGCCGGCCTGCCTGAGCCACCACTGGAATGCCTCCGGCACCCATTCGCCGCCGCCCATCAGCATCATCGCCGGCGCGCGCGGTCCGGGCCTCGGCGCCTCCAAGTCCCCCACTTCGTAGTAGGCAAAGCCGGGGCTCTGCAGATCCTGCGCCGGGGTGGCGAGCGGCCACGCCAGAACCAGGCAGGCCAGCCAGAGGGAAGGCCCTCGCAGGGCGCGGAGGAGGCGTCGCATCTTGATCTCCCTGAACAAAATCGACTTGCAAGCGTTTTCACTCTTTGCCAGATAGGAAGCCAGTAGTCAAGGACATAAAAAAGGCGTTAAATGCGCGCGCCCATTCCGGAAATCTGAATGGGGGACAGGGCCCCTCCTCTGCGGGCCGGCTTCATTTTCGAGAATTCCTCATGCGTAGAAAGGCGATGGCGTGGTCGATCCAGCTGGCGTTGATGGGCGTGGCTGCTTCCGCGGCGGCCCAGGCACCGGCTTCCTCTTCGGTTCAACAACTGGATGCGGTGCAGGTCACCGGTTCGCGCATTCCGCGCGCCCAGGTGGAAGGTCCCGCCCCGATCACGGTGATCAGCGCCGAGCAGATCCGTTCCAGCGGCTTCACCACCGTGCCGGACGTGCTGCGGTCGATGACCCAGAACGGCGGTGAGACCCAGAGCCAGCAATCGTCCAGCGGCGCCGACTTCTCGCCGGGCGCCCAGCAGGTGGACCTGCGCGGCCTGGGCCCGAACCACACGCTGGTGCTGGTCAATGGTCGTCGCATCGCCGACTTCCCGATGCCGTTCAAGGGCCGCAGCAACTTCACCGACGTCTCCAACATTCCGCTGGGCATGATCGAGCGCATCGAAGTGCTGACCGGCAGCGCCTCGGCCATCTACGGCTCCGACGCGATCGCCGGCGTGGTCAACTTCATCCTGAAGAAGAAGGCCGACGGCACCACGATCGACACGCGCATGGGCACCACCAGCGAGGGCGGTGGCGAGTCGTTCGACATGAGCCTGGCCAGCGGCTTCAGCCGCGGCAACTTCAACGCCGTGTACAGCGTTGAGCTGCAATCGCAGACCCCGCTGTGGGCCTATGAGCGCGACATCCAGGATTCAACCCAGGATGGCCCCACCGGGGGCTCGCGCATCGCGCGCCGCGCCTACCTGCGCACCGACTACAACGACGACTACCTGGACCCGGGCGCCGCGACCTGCGAGGCGTTGGCCGGGCAGAACCAGGGCAGCACCTACCGCGCCTTCCGCCCGAAGTACGGCTACTACTGTGGCAGCGACGCGTCGATCGGCTACGGCACCATCCTCAGCAAGCGCCGCGGCGCCAACGGCTACGCCTCGCTGAGCTACGACTTCGACAATGGCCAGCAGTGGTTCGCCGACGTGCAGCTGGGTTACCACACGATGTCGCTGATGCGCGACGTCACCAAGTGGGGCCGGATGGATGCCAACGGTGACGAGTCGGGCTACTTCAACAACCAGGCCACCGGCGAAATCGAATTCTGGCAGCGCCAGTTCTCGCCCGAGGAAATGGGCGGCCTGCGCAATGCGATGGTGCGCAGCACGCAGAAGACCTTCAGCGTGACCACCGGCTTCAAGGGCAACCTGGCCGGCAACTGGGACTACGAGGCGGCGCTGAGCCACTCCCAGTACCAGTCGCGGATCAGCTGGGCGCAGATCATCGCTTCCAAGGCCAATGACCTGTTCCTCGGCCCGCAGCTGGGGGTGGACGATGACGGCTTCCCGATCTACAACGCCGACCCGTCGCGCCTGTACCGGCCGCTGACCCGCGCCGAGTACGATTCGATCGCCGCACGCACCACGTATTCGCCGAAGTCGCGCACCGAGACGGCCGCGTTCACCGTGACCAACTCGGCACTGTTCGGCCTGCCGGGCGGCGATGCCGGCTTTGCCGCGACCGTGGAAGTGGGCCAGCAGGCCTACGCGCTGAATCCCGATCCGCTGGCCAGCCAGTACTACTACTACAGCTGGAAGGACTCGGACGGCCAGGGTTCGCGCAACCGCTGGGCGACTGCGGCCGAGCTGCGCATGCCGCTGCACGAGACGGTCAACCTGAGCGTGGCCGGTCGCTACGACCAGTACCGCTATTCGGGCCACACCATCGGCAAGGCCACCTGGAGCGGCGGCCTGGAATGGCGCCCGATCGACACCCTGCTGGTGCGTGGTTCGTATGGCACCGCGTTCCGTGCACCGGACCTGCACTACGTGTTCGCCGGCCCGGGCAACGACGAGACCAGCGCCGAAGACCTGTACAGCTGTCGCCTCGAAGGCGCCAGCGACTGTTCGGATTACGAGCGCAACCTGATCCGCAGCCGCACCGGCAACCGCCAGCTGGATCCGGAAACCAGCACGTCGTGGAGCGCCGGCTTCGTCTGGTCGCCGGCGATCGGCCTGGACCTGTCGGTGGACTGGTTCGACATCGACATGCGCAAGCAGGTGCAGGACATGGACGTGCGCACGATCCTGGCCAATGAAGCAAACTGCCGCCTGGGCAGCGCCGACATCAATTCGCCGACCTGCGTGGATGCGCTCGACCGCATCACCCGTACCAGCGATGGCCGCCTGTACGGCGTGCGCGTGGCCCCGATCAACGTTGCCCGCGAGTCCACCTCCGGCATCGACGTGGGCCTGCGCTACCGCCTGCAGACCGGGGTCGGCGACTTCATCCTCAACGGCACCCACACCTGGGTGAAGAAGCACGATTTCCAGCGCTACCCGGGCGACCCGACCCTGGACCAGTTCGCGGTCAACAGCGGATTCGACATCCCGCGCACCAAGACCAGCCTGAGCGTGACCTGGGAGAAGGACGCCTGGTCGGCCACGGTCTACGGCTCGCGCCTGGGCAAGCTGCCGACCTCGGACAACTATGATCAGGCGTTCGACTGGGACAGCGGTGACAGCCCGTACGTGAAGGCGACCTACCGCTACAACGCGTCGCTGCAGTACCGCTTCGACGACCATTCGCGCCTGTCGCTGTCGGTGGTCAACGTGTTCAACAAGATGCCGCCGAAGGACGCCACGTACACCGCGTACCCGTACTACGACGTGTCCTGGTTCGACAGCGTCGGCCGCACGATCAACCTGCAGTACACCCACAAGTTCGGTGGCAGCGCGCTGTAAGCGCGGGCTGTTGTACTGGATGCAGGAAGGACGGAGGCGCAAGCCTCCGTCTTTTTTACAGAGTCGCCTCAGGCCCCGACTGCGCCGGCGCTGCAAAGCGCCAGAAAACGCGCACCACGCCCAGCATCTGCCCATGCAACTCGTCATACCGGGCGATGACCTCCGGCGGGAACGATACTCTGCCGCTTGCATCCAGCGGAACCGGCTCCCCCAGCGCGCGGGCCAGGTCGATGTAGAAGTGCGACATATCCCCGTACGGGCGCTTGCTGTCCATGAGCATCACCGCCCGCCCCAGCACCCGGGTGTTCATGCTTCGCAGCAGCAAAAGATGCTCCGATGTCACGGTGATCGCTTCGCCGCCGCCGGAGCCACCTGCGGCCTCGGCCAGCACATAGCTGCCGGGCTCAAGCATGCCCTCCAGCATGAAACTGGATGCGATCCGGGTGAGCCGTTCGGCAAAGGCCCTTTCCTCATTGGCGCCCCGCCCCGATGGCCAAGGGCAGATGCGCGCCAATGCCGCGTAGGCGAGCAGTGCTTCCTCGTCTGCGGCGTCGACGGCGTCCAGGTAGATACCCTGGCTCTCGCTGAAGTCCGCTTCGGGCCGCAGCCATTTGCGCATTGCACTCAGCATGATGACCTCACTGCACTCCAGTGCTGCCGCGCTTCCTCCGACCTTCTCGGATCGCGCGACCATGGATCGATATCCATAAGCCAGAAGGAGGCCGACGAGAAGGATCGCAACTACCCACCAGTACGCTCGGGGTGCCATGGAGATTCTCCGGATAGCGCGCAGGCATGACATCGCGCGCCCGTATGAGTGGAAGGGTCAGCCGATAGTCTGAAGCAACACCATCCAGTGCTACATGCAATGAATCCGAAATTGATGGCTGCCATGGCATGTGGGTTTTCCACACCACGCGTGGAAAGCGATGGGAACTTGGTGTGGACAAGTGGCCGCGAGGCTTGCAGTGCAGGCGTTTCCACGCGTGGTGATTTTTTATCCATCACCGTGATTGTTTTCCACACGGGACGTGGAGAGCGATGGGAACTTGATGTGGACAAGTGGGTGCGAGCATTGCGCCGCAGGCATTTTGAGGCGTGGCGAATTTTTGTCCACGATTCGAAAGCACTGATCGGGGTCGGAACCCTTTCCTGCGGAAAGGGCTCCGACCCCACGGTTTTCCACATTGGGCGTGGAAAGCGGTGGGGGTTTGGTGTGGACAAGTGCGTGCGAGCCTTGCACCGCAGCCATTCCGGAGCATGGTCAATTTTTGTCCACGCCCGAAACCGATACCGGAAACGCAAACGCCCCGCACAAGGCGGGGCGTCCGGCGTCGATCCGATGCCGCTGGATCAGACGTTGAAGCGGAAGTGCAGCACGTCGCCTTCCTGCACGCGGTACTCCTTGCCTTCCAGGCGCAGGCGGCCGGCTTCCTTGGCGCCGGCTTCGCCCTTGTACTTGATGAAGTCGTCATACGCGATGGTTTCAGCGCGGATGAAGCCCTTCTCGAAGTCGGTATGGATGACCGCGGCGGCCTGCGGGGCGGTGGCACCCTTGCGCACGGTCCACGCGCGGACTTCCTTCACGCCAGCAGTGAAGTAGGTCTGCAGGCCGAGCAGGCTGTAGGCCGCGTTGATCACGCGGTTCAGGCCCGGCTCGCTCAGGCCGAGGTCGGCCAGGAAGGTGTCGCGGTCTTCGTCGTCGAGCTGGGACAGCTCTTCTTCAATCGCGGCCGACACCGGCACCACCTGCGCGCCTTCGGCGGCGGCGTGGGCGCGCACGGCGTCCAGGTGCGGGTTGTTCTCGAAACCATCTTCCAGCACGTTGGCGATGTACATCACCGGCTTCAGGGTCAGCAGGAACAGGTCACGGACCAGCGCCTTCTCTTCCTCGTCCAGGCCGACCGAACGGCCGGACTTGCCGTCGGACAGCGCCGCCTGCAGCTTGGCCAGCACCGGCTTGCGCGCGGCCGCTTCCTTGTCGCCGCCCTTGGCGGCGCGCTCGGCGCGGTTCAGCGCCTTCTCGACGCTGTCCAGGTCGGCCAGGGCCAGCTCGGTATCGATGGTTTCGATGTCCGAGATCGGGTCGACCTTGTTGTTGACGTGGATGACGTCGGCGTTCTCGAAGCAGCGCACCACGTGGGTGATCGCATCGACTTCGCGGATGTGCGCCAGGAACTTGTTGCCCAGGCCTTCACCGCTGGCGGCACCGGCCACCAGGCCGGCGATGTCGACGAACTCGACCGCGGTCGGAATGACCTTCTGCGGATTGATGATGCCCGCCAGTTCGTTCAGGCGCGGGTCCGGCACCGGCACGATGCCGACGTTCGGCTCGATGGTGCAGAACGGGAAGTTCGCCGCGGCGATGCCCGCCTTGGTCAGCGCGTTGAACAGGGTCGACTTGCCGACGTTGGGCAGGCCGACGATGCCGCATTTGATACCCATGGGTGACAGCTCTCTGGGGTGAAAGTGATTGGGAAAGCAGCGGCATGGGTGCTGCTTTTCCAATCATTCTCCGTACCGACCAACGGTCGGTACCTACCGGCCGCCTGTTTCCGTACCAACCAACGGTCGGTACCTACCGTTTATTTCGGGGTGTGCAGCCGCTTCATCGCTTCGCTGAAATCACCCTGTACCGCCAGCGGCATCACGTCGATGGCATCGTCGATGGCGCGTGCGATCAGCACGTCATCGTCCTTGGACGGGCGTCCCAGCACCCAACCCACCACGCGGTCCTTGTGCCCGGGATGGCCGATGCCCACGCGCAGGCGATGGAACTTGCCGTGGCCGAGCAACCGGATGGTGTCGCGCAGGCCGTTCTGGCCACCATGGCCACCGTCGAACTTCAGCCGCGCCACGCCGGGCGCCAGGTCCAGTTCGTCATGGGCCAGCAGGGTTTCCTCCGGCTCGATCTTCCAGAACCGCTGGGCGGCGGTGACCGACTTGCCACTGAGGTTCATGAAGGTGGCAGGCTTGAGCAGCCACACCGTCTGCCCGGCGATCTCGACCTTGGCGGTCTCACCGAACAGCTTGCTGTCCACATTCCATCGCGCACCGGCCTTTTCAGCCAGGGCCTCAACGAAATGAAACCCGGCATTGTGCCGGGTCCGGGCGTGTTCCGATCCGGGGTTGCCCAG
>NZ_JAOEDV010000120.1:0-9291 GCF_029837545.1 Stenotrophomonas sp. GD04024
GCGCGCTTGAGCAGCTTCGCCTCGCGCTTGCGTGCGCGACGTGCCCGCCAGCGTTCGGCCAGGCACGAGAAGATCACGTACAGCGCCGGCGTGCTGAGCAGGGTCAGGCTCTGCGAGAACAGCAGGCCGCCGATCATCGCGATGCCCAGCGGGCGCCGCAGTTCGGAGCCTTCGCCGAGGCCGATCGCCAGCGGCACGGCCGCAAGGATCGCCACCATGGTGGTCATCATGATCGGGCGGAAGCGCACGATGCTGGCCTCGCGGGCGGCGTCGCGCGGCGCCAGCCCGTGCTCGCGCTGCGCCACCAGCGCGAAGTCGATCATCATGATCGCGTTCTTCTTGACGATGCCGATCAGCAGCACCAGCGCGATCATCGAGATCACCGACAGCTCGGTGTTGGTGCCGAACAAGGCCAGCAGCGCACCCACGCCCGCCGCCGGCAGCGTGGACAGGATGGTGACCGGGTGGATCAGGCTCTCGTAGAGCATGCCCAGCACCAGGTACACGGTCAGGATCGCCGCCAGCACCAGGATCAGCATGTCGCTGGGGTCGGAGTTGAAGCCGAAGCCTGCATCATCGGCCAGGCGGATGTCGCCCGGCATGCGCATGCCGGCCACGGTCGCATCGATGATCGCCTTGGCCTCGCCCATGCTCACGTCCGGAGCCAGGTTGTAGCTGAGGTCCATCGTCGTGTACTGGTTTTCATGGGTGATCTGCGACGGTGCCAGCCCCGGAATCTGGGTGGCGACCGCGGTGATCGGCACCATGTCGCCGTTGCGCGCCCGCACGTACACCTCATCCAGCGCCGCCGGCGTGGCGGTCTGCGAGGGCAGGGCGTTGACCACCACGCTGTACTGGTTGATGTCCGAGTAGATGGTCGAGATCTGGCGCTGGCCGAAGGCTCCGTACAGCGCGCCATCGATGGCGCCGACGGTGATGCCCAGGCGCGCGGCCTTGGCGCGGTCGATCTGGATGTTCTGGCGCAGCCCGGCGTTGTCGACATCGGTGCCGACGTCACGCAGTTTCGGGTTCTTCTTCAATTCCGCCTGAAGCTTGGGCAGCCATTCCTGCAGTGCAGCCAGGTCGTTGCCCTGCAGCGAAATGCGGTACTGCGCGCCCTGGCTGGAGCCACCGCCATCGTTGCTGGGAAGATCCTGGATCGCGCGCAGGCGCAGCTGCAGGTCCGGGTAGCGGTCGGCCTTGGCACTCAACCGCGCCAGTGCATGCGCGGTGGTTTCGCGGCGGCCGTCGCTGCGCGATTTCAGCTCGATGTTGAACTGCGCGCTGGAGCCCTGGCGGCCGCTGCCCAGGCGTACGCCCACGGTCTTCACCGCCGGGTCGGCCATCAGCATGTCGGTGATGCGGCGCTGGCGGGCGACCATGTCCTCGAAGGACACGGTGGCGCTGGAGTTGGCGCGGCCCCAGATCAGGCCGGTGTCCTGCGGCGGGAACGCACCCTTTTTCACTGCACCGAACAGGAACACGGTGACGCCGATCAGGATCAACGGGGTCAACGACATCAGCAGCGCGTGGCGCAGCGAGAAGTCGAGGAACACGGTGTAGACGCGCAGCATGCGCTCGTGGCCGGCATCGAGCCAGCGGCCGAAGCGCGACGGCGGCGCCGCGTGGTCGTGCGCGCTGAGGAAGCGGCTGCACAGCGCCGGAGTCAATGTCAGCGAGACGATCATCGAGACCACGATGGCCGCCACCAGGGTGACGGTGAACTCGCGGAAGAACGCGCCCATCATGCCGCTGGCGAACAGCAGCGGGATGAACACCGCCACCAGCGAGGCGGTGATCGAGACGATGGTGAAGCCGATCTCGCGTGCCCCGGTCAGCGCCGCCTGCATGCGCGGCATGCCCTCGTCGAGGTGGCGCATGATGTTCTCGATCACCACGATGGCATCGTCGACCACGAAGCCGATCGCGATCACCAGCGCCAGCAGGCTCAGGTTGTTCAGGGTGAAGCCCATCACGTACATCACCAGCGCGGCACCGGCCAGCGACAGCGGCACGGTCACCGCGGCGATCAGCGTCGGTGCCAGCCGGCGCAGGAACAGCGCCATGGTCAGCACCACCATCGCCAGGCTGATCAGCAGGGTGATCTGCACTTCGTGCAGCGAGGAACGGATGGTCGGCGTACGGTCGAAGTACGGCGTCATCGTGGTGCCGGGCTGCAGGTAGTCGCGCAGGGTCGGGATCTGCGCCTTGACCCGGTCCACGGTCTCCACGATGTTGGCGCCGGCACGGGTGAACACGTACATCACCACCGCCGGCTTGTGGTCGAACCAGGCCGCCTGGTAGGCGTCCTGCTGGCCGTCGTAGACGTTGGCGATGTCCTTCAGGCGGATCACCCGGCCATCGCCCTGGGTCTTGACCACCAGGTCGGCGAAGTCGGCGGCACGCGCCACCGAATCGTTGGCGATGATCGCGGTGGTGGTGTTGCCATCGCTGAGGAAGCCGGTGGGCGAGGTCACGTTGGCCGCGCGCACGGCGTTGCGCAGGTCGTCGGCGGTCAGGCCGAGGGCGTTCATCAGGCGCAGGTTGACGTCCACGCGCACGGCCGGCGTCGAGGCACCGGCAATGTCGACCGAGGCGACGCCGCTGATCTGGCGGATGCGCTGCGCCAGCAGTGAGTCAGCGACGTTGTACAGCTCGTCGGCCGACTGCGTCTGCGAAGTCAGCGCGATGGCGATCACCGGGTCATCGTTCGGATTCGCCTTCTGGTACATCGGCGAGCCCATGCCCGAGGGCAGGTCGGCCTGCGCCGAGTTGATCGCGGTCTGTACGTCCAGCGCCGCCGAATCGATGTTGTGACCGCTCTGGAAGATCATGAACACCAGCGAGCTGCCCTCCGAGCTCGACGAGCGCATGCGGTCGATGCCTGGCAGCTGGCCCAGGTGGCGTTCCAGCGGCGCGGTCACCGTGGTTGCCATTGTGGCCGCATCGGCGCCGGACTGGCTGGCGTGCACGAAGATCACCGGGATCTCGATGTTCGGCAGTGCCGACACGCCCAGGCGCAGGTAGCAGATCAGGCCGACCATGAACAGGCCGATGGCCAGCAGCGCGGTGCCGATCGGGCGGCGGATGAAGGGGCCGGACAGGTTCATCGTGCGGCCCCCCGCGGCAGCGGGGCGTGGATCATGCCTGCGGCTCCTGCAGCGAACCGTTGCGCAGCGCACGCTGTTCGCGGCGGCGGGCCAGCCACTCGGAGAAGCGCTCCATGTACAGGTAGATCACCGGCGTGGTGTACAGGGTCACCAGCTGCGACAGCAGCAGGCCGCCGACGATGGCGATGCCCAGCGGGCGGCGCAGTTCCGAGCCGATGCCGGTGCCCAGCGCCAGCGGCAGCGCGCCGAGCATGGCGGCAGCGGTGGTCATCATGATCGGGCGGAAGCGCAGCAGGCAGGCGCGACGGATCGCTTCATGCGCGTTGGCGCCGGCGCGGCGCGCCTCGATCGCGAAGTCGACCATCATGATGCCGTTCTTCTTGACGATGCCGATCAGCAGCACGATGCCGACGATGCCATCCACCGACAGGCTCAGGCCGCACAGCATCAGCGCCAGCAGCGCACCGACACCGGCCGGCGGCAGGGTGGAGATGATCGTGATCGGGTGGATGTAGCTCTCGTAGAGCACGCCCAGCACGATGTAGATCACCACCAGCGAGGCCAGCAGCAGCCACACCACATCAGTCTGGCTGCCGGTGAACTCGGCGGCCTTGCCGATGAACTCGGCATGCAGGTGGGTGGGCATGTCCAGGCCGTCCTTGGTCTCCTGGATTGCACGCACCGCTTCGGACAGCGAATAGCCCGGCGCCACGTTGAACGAGACCGTCACCGCCGGCAGCTGCTGCTGGTGGCTGACCACCAGCGGTGCGCTGCTCACCTTGCCCTCGGCCAAGGCCGACAGCGGGATGATGTTGCCGGCGCCGACAGTGATGCCGGTGTTCTGCGCGCCGATGCCGGTGGCGGTGGACGAATTGGACGAGGTGACCTGGCCGAAGCTGGTGGCATTGGTGCCGGTCAGCGCGCCGGCACCGTTGGAGGCCACGGCCAGCTGTTCCATCAGCGCGGTGCTGGTGCGGAACTCCGGTGCCACTTCCAGTACCACGCGGTACTGGTTGAGCTCGGTGAAGATGGTCGAGATCTGGCGCTGGCCGAACGCATCGTAGAGCGTGTCATCGATGGTCTGCATCGGTACGCCCAGTACGCTGGCCTTGTCGCGGTCGATGTTCAGCTCAAGCGCGCGGCCCTGGTTGGACAGGTTGTTGTCGACGTCGGCCAGTTCCGGGCGCTGGCGCAGCGCTTCGGTCAGGCGCGTGGCCTGGGTGGCCACCGTCGCCGAATCCACGTCCGACAGCGAATACTGGTACTCGGTGGCGGCCACGCGGGTATCCAGGGTCACGTCCTGCACCGGCTTCAGGTACAGCGCTACGCCCGGAATACCAGCCACCGCCTTCTGCAGGCGCGGCAGGATCTCGTCCAGGCCATCGCGCTGGCTGCGTTCCTTCAGCACGATCGACAGCTGGCCCTGGTTGAGCGTGGGGTTCATGCTGCCGGCACCGATGAACGCCGACACGCCGGTGACGTCCGGGTCCTGGCGCAGCGCTTCTGCGACCTGCTTGGTGCGCTGCTCCATCTGCGGGAAGGCGATGTTCTGGTCGGCCTGCACCACGCCGGTGATCAGGCCGGTGTCCTGCTCGGGCAGCAGGCCCTTGGGAATCAGCACGTACAGCAGCACGGTCAGCACCAGCGCGCCGCCGGCCACGGCCAGGGTCAGGCGCTGGTGGCCCAGCACCCAGTCCAGGCTGTGCTCGTACAGGCCGACGGTGCGTGTCCACAGGTTCTGCTTGCCGGCCGCCGCTGCGCGCTCATGCGCGTCCTCGCCCTCGGGCAGGGCATCGGGCTTGAGCAGGTAGGCGCACATCATCGGGGTGAGCGTCAGCGAGATCAGCATCGACAGCACCACGGCGATGCTCAGCACCCACGCGAACTCATGGAACAAGCGGCCGGTGACGCCGGGCATCAGCAGCAGCGGCAGGAACACCGCCACCAGCGAGACGGTCAGCGACAGCACGGTGAAGCCGATCTGGCGCGCACCGATTTCGGCCGCCTCCTTGCCACTCTTGCCCTGCTCGATGTAGCGCACGATGTTCTCGATCATCACGATCGCATCGTCGACCACGAAGCCGGTAGCCACCACCAGCGCCATCAGCGAAAGGTTGTCCAGCGACATGCCGGCGAAGGCCATCACCGCGAAAGTGCCGGCCAGCGACAACGGTACTGCCACCGACGGAATGATCGTGGCCCACAACCGGCGCAGGAACACGAAGATCACCGCCACCACCAGGCCGATGGTCAGGATCAGGGTGAACTGCACTTCGTGCACCGAGGCGCGGATGGTCTCGGTGCGGTCGTTGAAGATCTCCAGGTGCACGTCGGCCGGCAGCACGCCCTGCAGCTGCGGCAGGATCGCGCGGATGCGCTCGACGGTCTGCACGATGTTGGCGCCGGGCTGGCGGCGCACTTCCAGCAGTACCGCAGGCTTGCCATCGGCCCAGGCGGCCAGCTGGTCGTTCTCCACGCCATCGACCACGTCGGCCACGTCGGACAACCGCACCGGGCGGCCGTTCTTGTAGCTGATGATGGTGTCGCGGTACTCCGCCGCGCTGGCCAGCTGGTCGTTGGTGCCGATGCTGTAGGACTGGGTCTTGCCGTTCAACGAGCCCTTGGGCGCATTGACATTGGCCTGGGTCAGCGCGCTGCGCAGCTGTTCCAGGGTCAGGCCCATGTTCGACAGCTGCGCCGGGTTGACCTGGATGCGTACCGCCGGGCGCACGTTGCCGGCGATCGAAACCAGGCCCACGCCCTGCACCTGCGACAGGCGCTGGGCCAGGATCGAGTCGGCGTAGTTGTTGACGTCGCGCAGCGGGCGCGTGTCAGAGGTCAGCTTCAGGGTGACGATGGCCGCGTCGGCCGGGTTCACCCGGTTGTAGACCGGCTGGTAGGGCAGCGACGAGGGCAGGGTGGCCTGGCGGATCGCCGCCTGCACGTCCTGCGCGGCGATGTCGATGTCGCGGTCCATCGAGAACTGCAGGATGATCGTCGACAACCCGGCCGAGGAGTCGGAGGTCATCAGCTCCAGCCCGGAGATCTGCCCGAACTGGCGCTCCAGTGGCGTGGTGACCAGCGAGGCCATGGTGGTGGCGTTGGCGCCGGGGTACTGGGTGGTGACCACCAGGCTGGGTGCATCGATTTCCGGCAGCGCCGACACCGGCAGCTTGCGGTAACCGAGGATGCCCAGCAGCAACAGCCCCGCCATCAACAGCGAGGTGGCGATGGGGCGGCGGATGAAGATCGTCGAAAAGCCCACGGACTGATCCTTGCTGGCACTTCATTGGCAGCGCCGGCGGGGATGCCGGCGCGGGAGAGGTCAGTGGCCTGCGCTCAGCGCGGGCCACCACCACGACGGCCACCGCCGCCACCGTTCTTCTGCTCGGCGGCCTTCAGTTCGGCCTCGGTCGGCGCGGCCGGCGTTTCGCCCGGCTTCAACGCGGTGACCTTGCTGCCCGGCTTGAGGCGGAACTGGCCTTCACTGACCACGCGCTCGCCACCCTTCAGGCCTTCGGCGATCTGCACCTGGCTGTCGCCCACTTCCACGCCGCTGCGCACGGTCTGCATCTTTACCGTGTTGTCGCCCTGCACGATGTAGACGTACTCGCCATCCGGGCCACGCAGCACCGCCTGGGTCGGGATGACCACGCCGCCACCGATGGTACGCAGCTGCATGCGCACGTTGACGAACTGGCCCGGCCACAGCCCGTTGTCGGTGTTGTCGAAGATCGCGCGGGCCTTGAACGTGCCGCTGTCGGCGCTGATCAGGTTGTCGACCACGTCCAGCTTGCCGTCGCCGGAAAGCACGTGCGAATCGGCGCGGTCCAGCGCGGCCACCGGCACCGTGCCGGCCGCCTGCGCCTGGCGCACGTCGCCGAGCTGGCGCTCGGGCAGGTTGAACAGCACGTGGATCGGATGGATCTGGGTCAGCGTGACCAGCGCGGTACCCGCGTTGACCACGTTGCCGGCGTCGACCGCGCGGATGCCGGCAATGCCGGAGATCGGTGCGGTGACCTTGGTGTACTGCAGCTGCACCTGTGCCGAGCGCATGCTGGCCTCGTTCGCTGCGACCGCGCTTTCGTACTGTGCCACTTGGTTTCGCTGTGTATCCAGATCGGTCTTGGCAACGTACTGGCGATACTCGGGTGCGTTCGAGCGCTGGAAGTTGGAGCGTGCGGTGGCCAGCAGGGCTTCGTTCTGGCGCTTGGCCGCCGCCGCCTGGTCATAGCTGGCCTGCGCGGTGCGCGGATCGATCACCGCCAGCACGTCACCCTGCTTCACTTCCTGGCCTTCGCGGAAATTGAGGCTCATCAGCTGGCCGCCCACCTGCGGGCTGACGGTGACAGTATTCATCGCCGTCACCGTGCCCAGCGCGCTGGCGTACACCGGCACGTCCTGGCGCGTGGCGTCGACCACGGTCACTGGCACCGGGCCGGCATCCGGGTCTTCGCCGCCCTGGCGCGCGCCCGCAGCGGGTTTTCCAGCCTTGTCCTTGCCTCCGCCGACGACGCGCAGGCCGACCACGGCCAGCACCAGTACCGCCACGACCAGCAGCACGATCTTCCAAACACGTGACATTACGAGGACTCCAAGAGGGCTGGACCGGGCGGGACCCCGGGGGCAATGCGCAAAGCATACCTGTGCCACATCACGTTTCCTGCATGACGGATGGGACGGGCGCTAAGACCGGCTCCAGCCGCGGAGGTTCCCGTGGCGGCAGTGTTGCCCTACATTCAGCTGGAACCCCTTGCCGTGGAGATTGCGATGCGCCGTTCGCTGCTGTTGTCCGCCCTGTTGCTGGCCCTGCCGGCGCTTGCCCATGCCCAGGACGGGCAGCGCCCGGAAGTGACCGCCGCCGCACAGCGGCTGCAGGCCCGGGTGGTTGAATGGCGCCGCGATTTCCACCAGCATCCGGAGCTGTCCAACCGCGAGGCGCGCACCTCGGCCGAGGTCGCCAAGCGCCTGCGTGCGATGGGCCTGAAGCCGAAGACCGGCATCGCCCATCACGGCGTGGTGGCGATCATCGAAGGCGGCAAGCCGGGCCCGAAGATCGCGCTGCGCGCGGACATGGATGCGTTGCCGGTGACCGAGCAGACCGGCCTGCCGTTCGCCTCCAAGGCCACCGACCAGTACCGCGGCCAGACCGTGGGCGTGATGCATGCCTGCGGCCATGATGCGCACACCGCCACCCTGCTCGGCGTGGCCGAAGCGCTGGTGTCGATGAAGAAGGACCTGCCGGGCCAGGTGATGCTGATCTTCCAGCCGGCCGAGGAAGGCGCACCGCCGCCGGAAGAGGGCGGTGCGGCGCTGATGTTGAAGGAGGGATTGTTCGCCGACTTCAAGCCGGAGGCGGTGTTCGGCCTGCATGTGTTCTCCAGCGTGCAGGCAGGGCAGATCGCAGTGCGTGGTGGCCCGCTGATGGCCGCCTCGGACCGCTTCGGGATCAAGGTGATCGGCCGCCAGACGCACGGTTCGGCACCGTGGAATGGCGTGGACCCGATCGTGGCCACCGCCGATCTGGTCGGCACCGCGCAGACCATCGTCAGCCGCCGCGCCAACCTTTCCAAGCAGCCTGCGGTGCTGACCTTCGGCGCGATCAACGGTGGCATCCGCTACAACATCATTCCCGATGAAGTGGAGATGGTGGGCACCATCCGCACCTTCGACGAAGGCATGCGCCAGCAGATCTTCGCCGACCTGCGCAACGTGGCCGAGCATACTGCTGCCGCGCACGGCGCGAAGGCAGTGACCGACATCTACGAGTCGGAAGGCAACCCGGCGACGGTGAACGACCCGGCGCTGACCGCGAAGATGCTGCCGAGCCTGCAGGCGGTGGTCGGCAAGGACAACGTGTACGAGCCGCCGCTGCAGATGGGCGCGGAAGACTTCTCGCTGTACGCGAAGGAAGTGCCGGGCATGTTCTTCTTCGTGGGTTCGACCAGCGTGGGCATCGACCCGGCGACGGCGCCGGCCAACCATTCGCCGAAGTTCCTGCTGGATGAGAAGGCGCTGGATGTTGGGCTGCGGGCGTTGCTGCAGGTGAGCCTGGATTACCTGCACGGTGCCGGCACTCCTGCGGGCTGAGGGTTTCCGGCAGGGCTTGCAGCCCTGCACCCGCCTAAATCAACGTCAACGTCAAAAGCGGTGCTGGAGTTCTGCTGGTTGGGCGGGGCGG
>NZ_JAOEDV010000121.1:0-9268 GCF_029837545.1 Stenotrophomonas sp. GD04024
GATCGATGCGACGGGCCGGGATGTCGATGCGGATGCGGTCGCCGTCTTCGACCAGGCCGATGACCCCGCCGCTGGCCGCTTCCGGCGAGACGTGGCCGATCGACAGGCCCGAGGTGCCACCGGAGAAGCGCCCATCGGTCAGCAGTGCGCACTGCTTGCCCAGCCCCTTCGACTTCAGGTAACTGGTCGGATACAGCATCTCCTGCATGCCCGGGCCACCCTTCGGGCCTTCGTAGCGGATCACCACCACCTCGCCCGGCTGCACTTCGTCGGCGAGGATGCCGGCGACGGCAGCGTCCTGGCTTTCGTAGACGCGTGCCGGGCCCTCGAACACGTGGATCGACTCATCCACGCCGGCGGTCTTCACCACGCAGCCATCCACGGCCAGGTTGCCGCGCAGCACGGCCAGCCCGCCTTCCAGCGAATAGGCGTGCTGCAGCGAGCGGATGCAGCCCTCGGCGCGGTCCACGTCCAGCGTTGGCCAGCGCGTGGCCTGGCTGAAGGCCTCCTGGGTAGGAATGCCGGCCGGGCCGGCCTTGAAGAAGGTATGCAGGGTGTCGTTGTCGCTGCGCACCACGTCCCAGCGCTCCAGCGCGTCGGCGAGGCTGGCGCTGTGCACGGCCGGCACGCCGGTATCGAGCAGGCCCGCGCGGTCCAGTTCACCGAGGATGCCGAACACGCCGCCGGCACGGTGCACGTCCTCGATGTGGTACTTCGGCGTGTTGGGCGCCACTTTGCACAGTTGCGGTACGCGACGCGACAAGGCATCGATATGGGTCAGGTCGAAGTCGACCTCCGCTTCCTGCGCAGCGGCCAGCAGGTGCAGGATGGTATTGGTCGATCCGCCCATGGCGATGTCCAGGGTCATCGCATTGGCGAACGCGGCCTGGGTGGCGATGCCGCGCGGCAGCGCGCTCGGGTCTTCGCCGCCATACCAGCGGTGGCAGAGTTCGACGATCAGGCGGCCGGCGCGGCGGAACAGCGCCTCGCGATCGGCGTGGGTGGCCAGCGTGGTGCCGTTGCCGGGCAGCGACAGGCCCAGCGCTTCGGTCAGGCAGTTCATCGAGTTGGCGGTGAACATGCCCGAGCACGAACCACAGGTGGGGCAGGCACTGCGCTCGAAGGCCGCCACCTTCTCGTCGGAGGCGCTGTCATCGGCGGCCACCACCATCGCGTCGACCAGGTCCAGTTTGTGCTCGGACAGCTTGGTCTTGCCCGCTTCCATCGGTCCGCCGGAGACGAACACCACCGGGATGTTCAGGCGCAGTGCGGCCATCAGCATGCCGGGAGTGATCTTGTCGCAGTTGCTGATGCACACCAGCGCGTCGGCGCAGTGCGCGTTGACCATGTACTCCACGGCGTCGGCGATGATCTCGCGGCTGGGCAGCGAGTACAGCATGCCGTCATGGCCCATCGCGATGCCGTCGTCCACGGCGATGGTGTTGAATTCCTTGGCGACGCCGCCAACCTGCTCGATCTCGCGTGCGACCAGCTGGCCGAGGTCCTTCAGGTGCACGTGGCCGGGCACGAACTGGGTGAAGGAGTTGGCGATGGCGATGATCGGCTTGTGGAAGTCGCCGTCCTTCATGCCGGTGGCACGCCACAGGGCGCGGGCGCCGGCCATGTTGCGGCCGGCGGTGGAGGTGCGGGAGCGGTATTCAGGCATGGCTGGCGGAACGGGCGGGCCGTACAACGTGGGGGTCGCCCGATCATGGACAATTTTTTCGGTTGCTGCTGCAACCACCGGGGAGGGAGAGTGGCAGGGCTGCGCCCTGCACCCGCCGAAGCGGTAGTGCCGGCCGCTGGCCGGCAACCTCAACCTCAACGTCAAAAGCTGGCTTCGTGTGGGATGGCGGGGTGGGTCCGGTGGCAGGGGACGCCGTGAACCCGTCCATGGGGGCTTGGTCGCCGCATCCATGCGGCTCACACCCCTGCCACCGGACCCACCCCGCCTTCGACGGTTTCCTGCGGCTGTTGGTAGGTGCCGACCTTGGCCGACACGGTAGATCCACGCCATGCGTGGATGATGGGGAGCGACGAAAATGAAAGTCCGTTCATCTTTCGGACTTTGCCGATTCCGGTTGTTGGCCAGGATTTGGCATCATTGGGGCATTGATCCGTCGACAGGGCATGAGGCCATGAAACGTTCCCGCACCACCGCGCTGCTGCTGATGAGCGCCGCGCCGCTGCTGTTCACCGCCTGCCAGAAGGAGCCGGAGGTGAAGGTGCAGGAAGGCCTGTATACCTCGGTGGAGGCCTGCACCGAGGCCACCGGCGATCCGTCCTCGTGCCGCAACGCCTTCGCCGAAGCGCAGAAGCAGGCCGCCGATGCGGCGCCGAAGTACGCCAGCAAGGAAGCCTGCGAGAAGGACTACAAGCCGGAACAGTGCGTGCAGCAGCACACGTCGGCGGGTACCTCGTTCATCGGCCCGATGATGATGGGCTTCTTCATGTCGCAGATGCTGAGCAACCGCGGCGGCCTGGCCCCGCAGGCGCCGGCGGCGTCGCCGGCCTACCAGGACAAGAGCGCTGGTTGGGCGCGCCCGGCCCCGGGCGGTAGCGGTGGCCTGAACACCGCCAGTGGCATCGGCGCGGGCAAGGCCGGCCTGGCCCCGGTCACCAGCGAACCGAACCGTGCGGTCACTGCCAGCCGTGGTGGCTTCGGCAACACCAGCGCGCGCCGCAGCACCAGCGGCAGCTACGGCGGCTGATCGACCCATGCAGCGCATCCGGATTGCCGAGCGTGCCCAGTGGCGGGCACGCGCGGAAGAGGCGGGTTTCCGCTTCCACACCATCGATGGCCAGCCGTACTGGGATGAAAGCGCGTACTACGCCTTCACCCTGCGCCAGATCGAACAGGACATCGAAGACCCCAGCGCCGAGCTGCACCAGATGGCGCTGGACCTGGTCGGCGATGTCATCGCCAGCGAGCGATTGATGGACCAGCTGGCGATTCCGTCGCACTACCGCGACTGGATCGCCGACAGCTGGCGCCAGCGCCAGCCGCATCTGTACGGGCGCCTGGACCTGGCCTACGACGGCACCGGTCCGGCCAAGCTGTACGAACTGAACTACGACACGCCGACCTCGCTGTTCGAGGCCAGCTTCTTCCAGTGGCAGTGGCTGGAAGACCAGCGCAACGCCGGTCGCCTGCCGCAGCACGCCGACCAGTTCAACGCGATCCATGAAGCGCTGGTCGAGCGCTTCGGCGAACTGGCCGCGCAGTTGCCGCCGCCGCTGTACTTCAGCGCCGTGGGCAGCTCGGATGAAGACCGCGGCACCGTCGATTATCTGCGTGACTGCGCCTCGCAGGCCGGCCTGCATGGCCAGGCCATCGCCATCGAGGATATCGGCCTGTCCGAAGATGGCCGCTTCACCGCGCTGGACGATTCGGTGATCGGCACGCTGTTCAAGCTGTACCCGCTGGAAGACCTGATGACCGAGGAATTCGGCCGCGCGCTGCCCGGCTCGGGCGTGCAGCTGCTGGAACCGGCGTGGAAGGCGGTGCTGAGCAACAAGGGCATCCTGCCGTTGCTGTGGCAGCGCAATGTCGGTCATCCGAACCTGCTGGAAGCACACTTCGATGACGGCAGCACGCTGGCCTCGGGCTGGGTACGCAAGCCACTGTTCTCGCGCGAAGGCGCCAACATCGAGATGCACCTGGCCGACGGCAGCACGCAGCGCAGCGACGGTCCCTACGACGGCCCAGCGATCATCCAGCGCGCGCATCCGCTCACCCGTTTCGAAGGCGGTTACCCGCTGATCGGCAGCTGGGTGATCGGTGACCACGCCTGCGGCATCGGCATCCGCGAGGACGACAGCGCGATCACCCGCGACAGTGCGCGCTTCGTGCCGCACGCGATCGTGGACGAGGCGCCGACGCGGATCTACGTCTGATGGCGGTACGGCCCACAGGGCCGTCGTGCCAACCAAGGTTGGCATCTACCAAGGCGACGTGCCGGGTAGTGCCGGCCGCTGGCCGGCACCGTTGTTGGTAGATGCCGACCTTGGTCGGCGCTGTGGGTTCGTGCCAACCAAGGTTGGCACCCACCAGGGCGATGTGACGGTAGTGCCGGCCGCTGGCCGGCACCGTTGTTGGTAGATGCCGACCTTGGTCGGCGCTGTGGGTTCGTGCCAACCAAGGTTGGCACCTACCAGGGCGATGTGCCGGTAGTGCTGGCCGCTGGCCGGCACCGTTGTTGGTAGATGCCGACCTTGGTCGGCGCTGTGGCATTGGTGCCAACCAAGGTTGGCACCCACCAGGGCGATGTGCCGGTAGTGCCGGCCGCTGGCCGGCACCGTTGTTGGTAGAGGCCGACCTTGGTCGGCGCTGTGGCATTGGTGCCAACCAAGGTTGGCACCTACCAGGGCGATGTGCCGGTAGTGCTGGCCGCTGGCCGGCACCGTTGTTGGTAGATGCCGGCCTTGGTCGGCGCTGTGGCATTGGTGCCAACCAAGGTTGGCACCCACCAGGGCGATGTGCCGGTAGTGCCGGCCGCTGGCCGGCAACCGCTGTGGGTATCAGAGCAACCCTTCGCGCTTCACCGCCAGGTAGCGCTCCACCAGCGCAGCGGGCAGCGCGTCGGCGGTCACGTCCAGCACCATCACCTTCTCGCTGCGCAGCGCTTCATGCGCCTTCGCGCGCTGCTGCAGGTACAGCGCTGCAGCGCCGGCCTGGGCGGCGTCCTCCAGCGTCTGCACCTCGTCCTCCAGCGCAGCGTCCAGCTCGCGCTCGCGCAGGCTGGCCACGCACACCAGGTGGCGTTGCTGCAGCAGGCGAACGGCTGCCAGCAGGTCCTCGATGTCCTCGTCGCGCACGTTGCTGACCAGCATCACCAGGGCGCGCCGACGCTGGCGCAGTGATACCTCGGTGGCGGCAGCCAGGTAGTCGGTGGCCACCGCGCGCGGCTGCAGGTCGTAGCTGGCGCGCAACAGGTGCTCGACCGTGCCCATCCCGCGCTGCGGCGCCACCCAGCGGCGCTCGCCACCGGCGGCGAACAGGCCGGCGGCGTCGCCCTGGCGCAGGGCCAGGTAAGCCACCACCAGCGAGGCGTTCAATGCATGGTCGAAGTGCGAGAGCCCGCCTTCGCTGGCCAGCATGCGCCGGCCACTGTCGAGCATCAGCAGCAGCTGCTGGTTCTTTTCGTCCTGGTATTCGCGCGAGATCAACTTGCGCGCACGTGCAGTGGCCTTCCAGTCGAGCTGGCGCAGGCTGTCACCGATGCGGTACTCGCGCATCTGGTGGAAATCGGTGCCTTCACCGCGGCGGCGTTTGACGTGCGCACCGACCAGCCGCGAGGCCTGGTCGGCACTGAACAACGCAAACCGGGTGAGCGGCACGAAGTTCGGATAGACGCGCACGTCCAATGCCGGTGGCACGGTGCGCTGCTGCCACCACAGCCGCCACGGCGAGCGCATGCGCAGGTGCACGCCTTCGAAGCGGAAGAGCCCGCGCTGCAGCGGTTGCAGGTGGTAGTGCAGGGTGGAGGCGCTGCCGGCCTGCAGCTGCACACGCTGTGGCAGCGATTCCAGCGGCCAGCCACCGGGCACCAGGTCGAACACCTGCACCGTCATCGATGCGTCCGCCTGCAACCGCAGTGCGGCGTCGCGACGTACGCCCAGCGCCAGCGCCTCGGGCAGCTCGCGCTGCACCTGCGGCGAAGGTCGTCGCGCCTGCCGCCACAGGTCCCACAGCGCCGGCAGGGCGATGGCCAGTGCGGCCAGCGCCCAGCCCCCGCGCGGCAGCAGGCCGCCCAGCACCAGGCCGCCCAGCACGGCCCAGGCCAGCAGCAGCACCAGCAGCAGCGGGGACGGCCTCATCGGCGCGGTGCTTCCACCTTGGCCAGCAGTGCACCCAGCACATCGTCGGCGTCCTGGCCTTCGATCTGCAGTTCCGGGGCCAGCGCGATGCGGTGTCGCAGCGCCGGGCGCGCGATGTCGCGCACATCATCCGGAGTGACGAAATCACGACCGGCCAGCACCGCCTGCGCGCGAGACGCACGTACCAGTGCGATGCTGCCGCGCGGCCCGGCACCGACGGCGATCCCCGGCCACTGCCGGGTGGCCGCCACGATCCGCACCGCATAATCGATCACTTCATCATCGACGGTGATCGCGGCAGTGGCGCGCTGCAGCTCCAGCAACTCGCCGGCACCAAGTACGCGCGGCACCTGGCTCAGGTCGAAATCGCTGGCGGCGCGGCCGCTGGTGATCGCAGTCACCATGCGCTTCTCGTCTTCCAGCTGCGGGTAGTCGATCAGCACCTTCAACAGGAAGCGGTCCAGCTGTGCTTCCGGCAGCGGATAGGTCCCTTCCTGTTCCAGCGGGTTCTGCGTGGCCAACGCCATGAACGGCGGCGCCAGGGTGAACGCCTTGCCTTCGATGGTCACCTGGCCTTCCTGCATCACTTCCAACAGCGCCGACTGGGTCTTGGCCGGTGCGCGGTTGATCTCATCGGCCAGCAGCAGGTTGGTGAACACAGGGCCGCGGCGGATCTTGAAGCTCTCGCTCTTCGGGTCGTACACCGCGTGGCCGCTGACGTCGCTGGGCATCAGGTCGGGGGTGAACTGCACGCGGCCGTAATCCAGTTCCAGGGCCTGTGCCAGCGCACGCACCAGCAGGGTCTTGCCCAGCCCGGGGACGCCCTCGATCAGCACATGGCCACCGGCAAGCAGCGCCACCAGGATCTGGTCCAGCACATCGGCCTGGCCGATGAAGGCATGGCCAACGGCATCGCGGATGGCGTCGACGCGTTCGATCAGGCGGGCGTTGGCGGCCGCCGGCAGCTCGGGCACTTCGGTCATAGCAGGGATCTCATCTGGAGCAGCAAGCGGATGCGCTCGCGCAGGGCGGAGGAATCGTGCGGCGGTGGGGGTGTGAGCGCGCTGGCGACGCGGCCCTGCGGCCACTTCAGCAGCTCGGCGATGACCTGCTCGCGCGGTGCGCCATCGAGTGCGGCGGCGACCGGCGCGCGCAGGCGCAGGCGGTGCAGGAACAGGGCGAGCACGGCGTCGTACAGGCGCGCGCCGTGGCCGAAGCGCAGCAGCAGTTCGCCGCTGGCACGCACATGCTCCAGCAGCGAGCGGCGTTCCAGCAGCGGAGACGGCTGCAGGCTGCCGAAGCGCTGCGAGCGGCCCCACAGCCAACCCAGCAGGGCCAGCAGCAGCGGCACCCACAGCGGCCAGCCATGGTAGAACAGGCGCGCCCACAGCGACGGCGGGCGCCCGGCGTAGACCAGCCAGACCGCACCGTTGCCGTAGTTCGGATCGAGCAGATAGCGGGTCAGGTCGCGGTGGGCCGGATCGTGCAGGCCATCGCTGGGCGTGCCCGCAGCGGCGCCCAGCAGTGCGGCGGGGGTGTCGACATCGCCGCGCATGAACTCCATGTCGGCCAGTATGCTCACCTTGCCCTGGCCATGGCGCAGGCGCGCGAACACCAGGTCGCGGTCACTGCCCCACCGACGTTCGGCTTGCGTGCGCGCAGCAAACCCCAGCGTGAAGCGGCGCCCCCCGCAGAACTCGCTGTGACCGCTGTCGTCGTCGATATGGAATGGCTGGCAGTCGCTGCGCTGGAACAGGCTGTCCACGCCCAGCTGGTCGAGCAAGGGTCCCTGCGTGCTGCCGGCATCGTTCTCCGCCGGTGGCGGTGTGCGCACCAGCAGGTGCCCGCCCCGGTCGACCCAAGCCAGCAGCGGTTTCACGGTGGGTGCCGGCAGCTCGCTGCTGTCCTGCAGCAACACCACCGTGTCGCGCGGCCCCAGCGCCATCTGCTGCAGGTCCAGCCGTGGCCGTGAATGCACCTCGATGCCGTCGGCGCGCAGCGCCTGGCCCAGCACGTACAGCGGGTTGTAGCTGGCCTCACCCTGCGGCGGCAGGGTGAGCGTCTCGTTCACCCGTTCGTGGGTGCGCAGGTAGAGGATCGTCAGTGGCACGCCGATCAGCACCAGCAGGCCCAGCAACAACGACCAGAACAGGCGCGGGCTCATGCCTGCCACCCGTACTGCTGGCGCAGCATGTCGGCCAGCGCGTCGAAGTCGCTGCGGCTGGGCAGGCGCCCACCATAGGCGGCGTACTGCCACATGCGCACGATGCGCGCGAACAGGTCACGGTCGGCCGCCTCCGGCATGCGCCGCGAGGCACGCAGGCACTGCGCCTCGGTGGCGCCGGGAGGCAGTGCGATGCCGCTGCGCTCGCCCACGGTGCGCACGCTGGCGCGGTAGAGCAGGGCCAGCGCCTGCCGTGGCCGGCCCTGGTCCCACAGCAGGCCGGCCTGGGTGGCCACGTCCGGTGGCAGCACCGCGGGCAGTTCCACCGCCTCTTCAATCACCGGGGCCGCAGCGCCGACCTTGCGCCGGCCGCTGCCACGCAACCAGGGCAGCCACACCCGCGCGGTCAGCAGCAGCACCAGCAGCAGGATGCCCAGGAGGCCCCACAAGCCCCACTCGGCCAGCCGCGCCAGCCAGGCAATGCCGTCCTTGCGTGCCTTGCGCTCGGCCTTGTTGCCGCCGTCGCCTTGCAGCTGCTTGTCTTCCTTCTTCGCCTCTTCGGCCTGCTCGATCGGCTTCCAGTGCGTGACCTGGCGGGTCGGGTGCTGCAGCGGGTCTTCATAGGCGCGGTTCACCGCCTGACGGAATCCGGCGGTGTCCACTGGCGTGCTGCCGAAGATGGTGGCCGGGGTGTTGGCGGGGTCGTTTGCGGCGGTGGCCGGTTCCTCCGCGCTGTCTTCGTCCTCGCCGGCAGTGTCGGCGTCGTCGGTGATCGACGGCGCGTCCTGCGCGTCCTGCGCGTGCACCGGTGCGCAGGCCAGTGGCAGGGCCAGGCACAGCAGCAGGGCCAGTGTCGACGCCGCCGGCAGCAGTCGATCACGCAGGCGGCGCAGGGCGATTTCCACATCCCAGGCTTCCATCTGCGTGCGCCGGTTCAAGTACAGGCCAAAGCCGGCACCGACGAAGAACGGCCCGACCAGCACCGAGGCCAGCCAGCACGCCAGGTTGAAGCCAAGCCGGGCCCACGCCGGCGTGTCCCGGCCGATCATGTCCCAGGCCGCACGCCACGATTCGGACATCAGGTCCAGTGGCATGAACATGAACACCGCACCGATCGCGCCGGACACCAGCACCGCTTCGAATGCCAGGCAGGTCACCGTCAGCACCGTCGCTGCACCTGCGGCGCCGGCCGCGACCGCGCGACGGCGCGGGCCGCGCTGGTCCGGTGCGTTGCCTTCCAGCAGGTTCACCGGCAGGCACAGGCTGCGCAGCACGCTGAAGCGG
>NZ_JAOEDV010000122.1:0-8958 GCF_029837545.1 Stenotrophomonas sp. GD04024
AGCGTGGCATCACGCGCTCTCGTGTGCGGCCACCGCGTCCATCACCCGCGCCGAATAGACCAGCGCGGCGCCGGCATTTAGCGACACGGCCACGCCCAACGCTTCGGCAATCTCCTCGCGGCTGGCGCCGTGCTTCAACGCGGCATCCACGTGCACGGTGATGCAGCCATCGCAGCGGGTCGTGACCGCCACCGCCAGCGCGATCAGCTCACGGGTCTTCGCATCAAGGTGGTTGGTCTGCGCGCCGGCGTTGGACAGGGTTGCGTACCCCTTCACTGTATCCGGCGAGAGCTTGCCGATCTCGCCGATGCGGCCCTTCAGTTCCTTGCGGTAGGCATTCCAGTCAAGCATGGTCGTGACTCCTGGGAAAGGAGCCCCACGCTACCACCGGGAACGTTGCGCCGATGCCTGCACCGGCGCGCCACATCGTTGCAGGAATACCGGGGAATGCCGGCCGCTGGCCGGCATTCCTCCTGCTCAGCGATTGCGCAGGGCGTGCGCGGCCGGCGCCACCTGGGACGGGCGGCCCAGCTCCAGCCCAACCTGGTCCAGCGCATCGGCCAGTGCCGCAGCATCATCATCGCGCAGCGTGGCATGACCGACCTTGCGGCCCTCGCGTGGCTCCTTGCCGTAGTCGTGCCAATGGCCGCTGGCCTGGGCCAGCACTGGCGCAGGATCGGGCATCGCGCCCAGCCAGTTCAGCATGCAGGCATGGCCGAGCATGCGGGTGCTGCCCAGCGGCAGGCCAAGCACGGCGCGCAGATGGTTCTCGAACTGCGAGGTCTCGCTGCCTTCGATGGTCCAGTGCCCGGAGTTGTGCACGCGCGGCGCCATCTCGTTGGCCAGCAGTTCGCCATCGCGGCAGAACAGCTCCAGCGCGAACACGCCCACGTACTGCAGGTGCTCGGCAACGCGACGGGCATAGCCGATCGCAGCCTGCCGCTCGGCGTCGGACAGCACGGCCGGCGCCACGCTGGCCGACAACACGCCGTCGACATGCCAGTTGCCGGTAACCGGCCAGGCCTCGAAGCTGCCATCGCGGCCACGCACGGCGACCACGCTGACCTCGCGCTGGAAGGCCACGAAGCCCTCCAGGATCAGGCCCGTGCGCTCGACCTGCGCACCCAGCGCATCCCAAGCGGCGTCGATGTCGGCCTCGCTGCGCAGGCGGAACTGGCCCTTTCCGTCATAGCCGAGGCGGCGGGTCTTGAGAATGCACGGCAGGCCGAACGCGGCCGCCTTCTCAGCCAGCTCGTCGCGGCTGCGGATGTCGGCGAAGGCCGGCAGCGGGATGCCCAGCTGCTGGAACAGGGTCTTTTCGCTCAGCCGGTCCTGGGCCACGGCCAGCGCGGCCGGCGGCGGGTAGACCGGCACGCGGTCGGCCAGGAACTGCGCGCTGTCGGCGGGTACGTTCTCGAAATCGAAGGTGACCACATCCACCTTCGCCGCGAAGTCCGCCAGCGCCTGGCGGTCATCGAAGGCGCCGACCGTCAGGGGCGCCAGCGGGCCACTGCAGGCGTCGGCCGCCGGATCGTACAGTTCGAAGCGCAGTCCCAGCGGCGCACCGGCCAGGACCATCATGCGGGCGAGCTGGCCGCCGCCCAGGATGCCGACGGTCAGGCTCATTGGCGCGGGTCGTCGTGGGCCATCACGTCTTCGGTCTGGCGCGCACGGAAGGCGTCGAGCGCCTGGCCGATCGCCGGCTGGTCGCTGGCCAGCATCGCTGCAGCGAACAGCGCGGCATTGGAGGCGCCGGCATTGCCGATGGCAAAGGTGGCGACCGGGATGCCGGCCGGCATCTGCACGATCGACAGCAGCGAATCCATGCCGTTGAGGGCCTTGGACTGCACCGGCACGCCCAGCACCGGCACGGCGGTCTTGGCGGCGATCATGCCCGGCAGGTGCGCGGCCCCGCCGGCACCGGCGATGATCGCGCGCAGGCCACGCGGGCCCGCCTGCTCGGCGTAACTGAACAACACATCCGGCGTCCGATGCGCGGACACCACCTTCACTTCGAACGGAACACCCAGGGCTTCAAGCTTCTGGGCGGCGTGCTGCATGGTTTCCCAGTCGGAACGGGAACCCATGACGATGCCGACAAGCGGCGCGATCGGGTTGGGGGTCATTGGCCGTCACCTGCCTTAAAGACGTATTCTAGCCATCTTCCACGCAAGACGAAGAACCATGGATCGCAAGCTGCTCGACCTGCTGGTGTCGCCGGACACCCGCCAGCCCCTGTCCCTGCTGGATGGCAAGGGCCTGGAAGCCCTCAACAAGGCCATTTCCGCCGGCGCGGTGAACAAGGCCGATGGCAACCCGCTGGCGCAGCCGCTGCGCGAAGCGCTGGTCACCCGCGACCGCAAGCAGGTGTTCCGCGTCGACGACGGCATTCCGGTGCTGCTGGCCGAGGAAGCCATCCCGACCGCCCAGATCGCCGACTTCCCGGCCGCATGAGCACGCTGCCGACGCCGGATGCGGCCGTTGTCGCCGCCGATGTCGCGCGTGCGCTGGCCGAGGACCTGGGCAGTGGTGACGTCACCGCCGCCCTGCTGCCCGACCAGGCCGACAGCGCCTACCTGCTGTGCAAGCAGGATGGGGTGATTGCCGGCCGCCCCTGGTTCGACGCCACCCACCGTGCGCTCGACCCGGACGTGCGCATCGAATGGCAGGTTTCCGAAGGCGACGCGGTCACCGCAGGCACCGTGCTGGCCCTGCTGTACGGGCGCAGCCGCAGCCTGGTCAGCGCCGAACGCACCTCGCTGAATTTCCTGCAGACGCTGTCCGGCACCGCCACCACCACTGCCCGCTATGTGGCCGCCGTGGCCGGTACCGGCACGCGCATCCTCGACACCCGCAAGACCCTGCCCGGCCTGCGCCTGGCGCAGAAGTACGCCGTGCGCTGCGGCGGCGGCGACAACCACCGCTTCGGCCTGTACGACACGGTGATGCTGAAGGAAAACCACATCCGCGCCGCCGGTTCGCTGGCCGCCGCCGTGGCAGGCGCACGCCGGCAGTGGCCCGCGCTGCCACTGGTGGTCGAGGTGGAGGATCTGGCGCAGCTGCGCCAGGCCCTGGAGGCCGGATGCGAACGCATCCTGCTGGATGACTTCAGCCCCGACCTGCGCCGCGAGGCCGTGCGCATCACCGCCGGCCGTATCCCTCTGGAAGTCTCCGGCAGCGTCGGCCTGGGTGGCCTGCGCTCGATCGCCGAGGATGGCGTGGACTGCATTTCCATCGGCGGCCTGACCAAGCACGTGCAGGCCATCGATCTGTCGTTGAAGCTGGGCCCGCCGCCGGGTTGAGGTGACGGTCGCATGGTGCCGGCCAGCGGCCGGCACTACCGTTCTCACACCCTGCGTTCACGACGGCACTGCGACGCTGCGGCCATCCCCCACAGGAGCCGCGCATGCGCCGGATGCTCTTGCCTGCCTGCCTTCTGCTCGCGACCGTCCCCTTTTCCGCAGCGGCTGCGGAGGCCTGTGACGTACCGCCCCGCTACGGCCTGAGCCCGTTGGCAGTGGCCATCCGCAACACCGCCTGCAACGAACACCGGCTGTGGTTCCGGCCATTCATCGATCGCGATGGTCGCGCTGCAAGCCTCAGCGTCACCGAGGCCGAGAGCGAGCATCTTGCCGACAACGGCCTGATCGCCTGGCAGCGCGTGGCCGGCTATTGGCGTGACAGCGGCACGCTCAACGCGATGGGCAGCATCGCCGGCGCCAGCAGCTGCCTGGCGCCGCTGGGCACGCGCTACACCGACAGCGACTGCCGCGCGTTCCTGGTCGACAACCCGTGGTCGGCCGCCTTCATTTCCTGGGTGATGGTGCGTGCCGGCGTGCCCGGCTTCAACACATCGCCGCGCCACATCGACTACATCCGTGCTGCCTACCAGGGCGGCCCTTCCGGTGTGCCCTATCGGCTGGTTGATCCCGCGACCGCAAAGCCCGCGCCGGGCGATCTGCTGTGCTTCCTGCGCGACCGCAGCACCACGCTGAGCTACAGCGGGCTGGTACAGGCGCTCGGCAATGGTTCGGTCGGCCACTGGAAATCACATTGCGAAGTGGTGGTGGCGGCCAACCTCGGCGGCGACCAGACCCTGTACCTGGTGGGGGGCAATGTGATGAATACCGTGGCAATGCGGCTGCTGCCGCTGGACCGCACCGGGCTGATCCAGCTGCCGCCGGCACGCGAACGCAGCAGCACCGGCATCGACCCCAGCTGCACACCGGGCCGCGAAGACGAATGCAGCTTCAACCGCCAGGACTGGGCAGCACTGCTGCAGCTGACCGCCACATCACCCCTGGTGATGCCCTCGCCCACTGCGACGCCGATGCAGACCGCGCCGGCGCCGCAACCGGCCATCGTGCCCGCGCAGCCAGTGTCCAGCGAGCCGCAGCCGCGGCGGTGACTGCAGCGCTTGATCCAGCGCGTGTTCGCCGCCATCTTTGCCGGATCGACCTCTGACCGCTGACGCCATGCCCACCCTGCTGCTGTTGCTGATTGCCGGCGGAATCATCTATTTCTTCTGGAACGCCGCCCGTTCGGCCGCCGAGCGCGCGGTCGAGCTGGGCCGCAATGCCTGCCGCGCCGCCGATGTGCAATGGCTGGACCAGGCAGTGCACGCCACCGGCCTGCGCCTGTCGCGCGGCGAGGACGGCCGGCTCGGATTCGAGCGCACCTTCAAGTTCGAGTATTCCTATGACGGCATCGATCGCCACGTGGGCCGCATGGTGCTGCGCGGCGACCAGCTGATCTCGTTTACCGGGCCCGGCGCGGCACGGATCAGCCAGATCCGGCCGGATGTGGACGATGCCGAGGATGTGTAAGGTTTAAAGGCGTGCCGACCAACGGTCGGCACCCACCCTTACTTGACCACGCGCAGGTTCGGGCGACCCTTGGGCGGCGGGCTGGCCGGCGGCGTATCGTCCGGCGGCGTACCTTCGTCATGCAGCAGTTCATCGCTGGTCGGCGCGGTCTCGTTGCCCGGGATGTCGTCCGGCAGCGCCATGCCCTGCCCGGTCTCGCGGGCGTAGACGGCCAGCACGGCGCTGATAGGCACCTGCACCGGATAGCTGGTGCCGGAGAAGCGCGCCGAGAAGCTCACCATCTCGTTGTCGATCATCAACCGCACGACGGCACGTTCGGCGATGTTGAGCACCACCCGGCCATCCTTGACCGCCGAAGGCGGGACCTGCACGCCGGGGACGCCGGCGTCGACCAGGATGTGCGGGGTCAGCTGGTTGTCGTTGATCCATTCCACCAGCGCCCGCAGCAGGTACGGGCGGTGGCTGGTCATGTGGAAGAAGTCTTCGGTCATGCGTGAAGTGTACGCGCCCGGCGCCCCGCCGGGGCGGATCGCCTGCACACCGGTCGGCGTGCAGACGGGTAAGGCATGGCCGGATCAGACCGGCAGATCGCGCAGCTTCTTTTCCTGCTCGGTCAGGCTGCGGACGAAACCCGGGTGGCGGAAGATGCGGTTACCGTAGTCCTCGATCGCCTTGCCGTCCTTGGGCAGCGGCACGTCCAGTGACTGCAGGCGCCAGATGATCGGTGCCATCGCGCAGTCGGCCAGGCTCATTTCCGGGTTGAGGAAGAACTTGCTGGCCTTGAACAGCGGCAACGACGCAGTCAGCAGTTCCTTCAGGCGCTTGCGACCGGCCTCGGCCTGGGTCTTGTTGCCCAGCTGGATGGCCTGCACCTGCGGCACCCAGTCGTGCTCGATGCGCAGCATGGCCAGGCGGATGCGCGCGCGAGAGAGCGGATCGACCGGCATCAGCGGCGGATGCGGGTAGCGCTCGTCCAGGTATTCGCTGACCACCGACGCGGCATACAGCACCAGTTCGCGCTCGACCAGGGTTGGCACCGAGTGGTACGGATTGAGGTCGATCAGGTCTTCAGGCGGGTTCTGCGGATCGACCGGAACGAAGTCGAAGGTGACCCCCTTGGCCGCCAGGACCAGGCGTACACGGTGGCACAGCACATCGTCGTTCGAGGAAAACAGCGTCAGTGTATTGCGCATGCGTACGCTCGCCGCCATCAAAGGCTCTCCTACGACAGGAGACCGCCTGCCGCATCGGCGCCGCCAGCACCGTGCCAGCGGTCGACTCCTCCCCGAGTGTGCAACCGACCATCACAAAAGCCAATAGGCCCGTGCGATGGCCGGCCGCAGAATCAGTGAACGTCCTTCCAGTATTCCTTCTTCAGCAGGTACAACAGGAAGGTCAGCAGGGCCAGGAACAGGATCACCCACACGCCCAGCTGCTGCCGCTTCAGCGCGGCCGGCTCGCCGGCGTATTCGAGGAAGTTGGTGATGTCCCGCACGGCCTGGTCGTACTGGCCGGCATCGACCGAACCCGGCGTTTCGATACGCAGGCCGGTCACTGGCGGGTCCATGCCCGGCGCCTCGGGCTTGCCGTGCACGGCGTGCTGCAGGCCCTGCATCTCCCACAGCGGGTTGGGCATGGACGCGTTGGCAAACAGCGCGTTGTTCCAGCCCAGTGGCCGGCTGCTGTCCAGGTAGAACGACTTGAGGTAGGTGTAGACCCAGTCACTGCCCCGCACCCGCGAGATCAGGCTGAGGTCCGGCGGCATCTTGCCGAACCATTTCTCGGCATTCTCCTTGGGCATCGCCACCGGAATCGGGTCGCCGATGGCCGAGCCGGTGAAGTTGAGGTTGTTCATCACCTCTTCCTCGGTCAGGCCCAGGTCCTGCGCCATCCGCGAATAGCGCAGGTACTTCAGCGCGTGGCAGCCGGAGCAGTAGTTCATGTACAGCTGCGCGCCGCGCTGCAGCGATGCGCGGTCACCGAGGTCGTTGCCGGCCTGCAGCAGCTTGGTGCCGCCCTCGGCGGCGGAGGCCAGGAAACTGCCCAGCATCAGGGTGGCCGCCAGGGCCAGCCGGACCATCCAGCGCTCAGTCATGCGTGGTCACCCTCTCCGGTACCGGCTTGGTCTTGTCCAACCTTGTCCATAGCGGCATGGTGATGAAGAACGCGAAGTACAGGAAGGTCAGCACCCGCCCGATGTAGGTCTCGTGCACGTCGGTGCCGGGGCCGGAACCGATCACGCCCAGCCACACGAAGCACACCGCCAGCACGCCCAGCATCACCTTCGAGATCCAGCCGCGGTAGCGCACCGACTTCACCCGCGCCTTGTCCAGCCACGGCACCAGGAACAGGATCGCGATGGCCGAGAACATCACCAGCACGCCGCCCAGCTTGTTCGGCACCACGCGCAACATCGCGTAGTACGGCGTGTAGTACCAGACCGGCTTGATGTGTTCCGGGGTGACCAGGCGGTTGGCCTCGGTGAAGTTGTCGTGCTCCAGGAACAGGCCGCCGAAACCGGGCGCGAAGAAGATGATGAAGGCCGCGATGATCAGCAGGAAGCCGGCGCCGACGCCATCCTTGAGCGTGTAGTACGGGTGGAACGGAATGCCATCGGCCGGCGCATTCGGCGACCAGCGGTTGCCCTTCGGGCCCTTCTTGATCTCCACGCCATCCGGGTTGTTCGAGCCCACTTCGTGCAGCGCGCCCAGGTGCAGCACCACCAGCAGCAGCAGCACCAGCGGCAGTGCGATGACGTGCAGCGCGAAGAAGCGGTTGAGCGTGGCGTCGCTGGGCAGGTAGTCGCCCATGATCCATTCGGTCAGGCCGTTGCCGATCACCGGTATCGCGCCGAACAGCGAGATGATCACCTTGGCGCCCCAGAACGACATCTGCCCCCACGGCAGCACGTAGCCCATGAAGGCTTCGGCCATCAGCACCAGGTAGATCAGCATGCCGAGGATCCACACCAGCTCGCGCGGCTTCTGGTAGCTGCCGTACAGCAGGCCGCGGAACATGTGCAGGTAGACCACGATGAAGAACAGCGAGGCCCCGGTGGAGTGCATGTAGCGGATCAGCCAGCCCCACTCCACGTCACGCATGATGTATTCGATGGAACCGAACGCCTCGGCGGCGTTGGTCTTGTAGTGCATCGTCAGGAAGATGCCGGTGACGATCTGGTTGACCAGCACCAGCAGCGCCAGCGAACCGAAGTAGTACCAGATGTTGAAGTTCTTCGGCGCGTAGTACTCGCTGACATGCTTGCGGTACACCGGCATCAGGCCCGGCGCGCGGGCATTGACCCAGTCGGCGACGCCGCTGGCGGTACGGCTGAGGATATTGGCCATCAGGCTGCCCCCTGCGGATCGACACCGATGATGATGGTGTTGTCGTCCTGGTAGTGGTGCGCGGGCACCTTCAGGTTGATGGGCGCCGGCACGTCCTTGAAGACGCGGCCGGACATGTCGAAGCGCGACTTGTGGCAGGGGCAGAAATACCCCCCCTTCCACTGCGGGTCGTAGGGCTCGGGCCGGATCTCGGCGACCATTTCAGGCGAGCAGCCCAGGTGCGTGCACAGGCCGACCAGCACGGAGATGTCCGGCTTGATCGAGCGCAGCTCGGGGTTCTGCTTCAGCACGTAGTCCGGCTGCTGGTCCTTCTCGTCGGACTCGGGGTCCTTGAGGCGGCCATCCAGTCCGTGCAGCGCATCGAGGATCGCCTTGGACCGCTTGACGATCCAGATCGGCTGGCCGCGCCATTCCACGATCAGGCGTTGGCCTTCCTGCAGGGCGCTGATGTCGGCCACCACCGGTGCGCCGGCAAGCTTGGCGCGGGCACTGGGGTTCCAGGACTTGATGAAAGGAACTGCGGTGAATCCGACGCCGACGGCGCCCACCACGGCTGTGGTGGCAGAAAGAAAACGCCGACGTCCGGTGTTGACTGGATCGTGTACCCCATCGTTGGCCATCCGGCACTCCGATATTGATTAGGTAGCTTTAAGGCTGCCAGCGGATCCGGTGGGGGCCAGAGCCGCATTGAATCTTGGACGAGTGTAGCGGAACCGTCGCGCGCCACACAACGCACTGCAACAATCTTTTGAAGGCGTGCCGACTGACAGTCGGCACCTACCGTT
>NZ_JAOEDV010000123.1:0-8546 GCF_029837545.1 Stenotrophomonas sp. GD04024
TGCACCAGTTCTTCGTGGATCGCCAGCGCGTTGCGCACGGTATCGGCATCCAGGCGGGCATCACTGGTGACCACGCTGGCGCTGACCGCGTACTTGCCGCGGCCGACCTGCCAGACGTGCAGGTCGGCCAGGCGTGCCGGCCACGGGCCCTGCTCGATCACGTCGCGCACTTCGGCCACCACCGGCGCGTCCATCTGCGCGTCGAGCAGGATGCGCCCGCTGTCGCGCAGAAGACCGATCGCCCACACCGTGACCAGCACCGCGCCGACCAGTCCCATCACCGGGTCCAGCCAGGTCAGGCCCAGCAGCTTGCCGCCGAGCAGCGCGACAATGGCCAGCACCGAGGTGGCGGCGTCGGCCAGCACGTGCACGTAGGCCGAGCGCAGGTTGAGGTCGTGACCGTGTGCATGGCCGTGGTGATCGTGGTCATGCCCGTGGAGATGATCATGGCCGTGACCGTGGTGGTGATGCGCATGGCCCGGGCTGTCATGCAGCCACCACGCGCACAGCAGGTTCACGCCGAGCCCGACCGCCGCGATGGCGATGGCTTCTTTGTAGTGGATCGGCGCCGGCACCCACAGCCGTTGCAGCGATTGCACAGCCATCAGCGCCGCAACACCGAGCAGTGCGATGGCACTGGTGTAGCCGGCCAGGATCTCGATCTTCCAGGTGCCGAAGGCGAAGCGCGGGTCGTGTGCATAGCGGCGCGCACAGCGGTAAGCGAACACCGACAGGCCCAGCGCGAGCGCGTGCGAGCTCATGTGCCAGCCATCGGCGAGCACGGCCATGGAGTTGAACCACCAGCCGCCGACGATCTCCACCAGCATCATGCCGACGGTGAGCCACAGGGCGCGGCGGGTGTTGCGTTCGGCCAGCGGGTTGCCGTCGTCGAAGCGGTGTTCGTGACGGCGGGCGGCGGCCAGGGTGTCCAGGTGCATGTCAGACCCGAGGGGTGGAGTGGATACCCCCATAGGGTATATGATCCAGCCATGGCGCATGTACACAAGAACCGAAAGCAGCTGCTGACCCGGGTACGCCGTATCGGCGGCCAGGTGGCGGCGTTGGAGCAGGCGCTGGACCGGCCCGAGGGTGAGGCGGGCGACTGCGCGGACGTGCTGGTACAGGTCGCCGCGGTGCGCGGTGCCGCCCACAGCCTGCTGATGGAGCTGCTGCACGAGCACCTGCAGGAGCACGTGGTGGGCGCCGAGGACCCGCAGCAACGGGCGGCCGAGGCCGAAGTGCTGGTGGAGCTGCTGCGCCGCTACGGTAAATAGCCGGGTAGTGCCGGCCGCTGGCCGGCAACGTCAGGTGGTGGCGGGGTTAATGCGATTGCCGGCCAGCGGCCGGCACTACCGGGTATGTCCGGGGTTCATGTGGTTGCCGGCCAGCGGCCGGCACTACCGGGTATGTCCGGCGTTCATGGGGATGCCGGCCAGCGGCCGGCACTACCCTGCGTGCCGGTGCCGTGCGTTCCACAGATGCGTTGCGGCCAGCAGCAGGCTGCCGGTGACGGTCAGTCGCGTTTCCCAGCCGTGCGAGGGCAGCGCCAGCGCACCGGCCAGCAGCAGGCCCAGCCCCATGCCGGCGGTGGCCCAGGCCAGTACCGGCAGCGGCCGACGGCGCTCGGCCCGCCACAGCGCATAGCCGGTCAGCGGCAGGGCGATGGCCACGAACAGCAGGTGCACCCATTCTGCTTCGGCCCAGGCGCCGAACAGCGGCAGCGCGGCCGCGAGCAGGGGCAGCGCCAGGCAGTGCAGCAGGCACAGGCTGGACAGTGCGACCGCGCCGGCATCGAGCAGGGCGGCAGAGGGCGACTTCATCGGGGGAGGTTCCTTGCGCGACAATTGTTATACAGTAACATTTCCGTTCCGCAGCCAACCCGCTCCGACATGAACACTGTTTCCCGCGCCGACCGTCGCCTTCCGGTCACCGTGCTGTCCGGCTTCCTCGGGGCCGGCAAGACCACCCTGCTCAACCAGATCCTGCGCAACCGCGAGGGCCTGCGCGTGGCGGTCATCGTCAACGACATGAGCGAGGTCAACATCGATGCGCAACTGGTGCGCGAGGGTGGCGCCGAACTGCGCCGCACCGAAGAGACGCTGGTGGAGTTCAGCAACGGCTGCATCTGCTGCACGCTGCGCGATGACCTGCTGCAGGAAGTGCGGCGCCTGGCCGATGCCGGCCGCTACGACTACCTGCTGATCGAATCAACGGGCATCGGCGAGCCGATGCCGGTGGCCGCCACATTCGCAGTGCGCGACGAGCACGGCTTCAGCCTCAGCGACATCGCGCGGTTGGACACGATGGTGACGGTGGTCGATGGCAGCGCGTTCCTGGCTGACTTCGGCTCGACCCTGCGCCTGGCCGAGCGCGGCCAGCAGGCCGGGCCGGAGGATGACCGCGGCGTGGTCGACCTGTTGTGCGAGCAGGTGGAATTCGCCGACGTGATCGTGGTCAGCAAGGTCGACCAGGTGGACGACGAAGTACTGCAGGACACCCTGGCCGTGCTGCGCGGGCTGAACCGCGATGCCAAGCTGTTGTTATCCAGCTTCGGTGACGTGCCGCTGAGCGAACTGCTGGACACCGGCCGTTTCGACATGGAGCGTGCACAACGCGCGCCCGGCTGGGTGAAGGAACTGCGCGGCGAACACACGCCGGAAACCGAGGAGTACGGCATCGCCAGTTTCGTCTACCGTTCGCGGCGCCCCTTCCACCCCGCACGCTTCGCGCGCGCGCTGCAGTCGGGCATGCCGGGTGTGATCCGCAGCAAGGGCTGGTTCTGGCTGGCCAACCGCATGGACTGGGTGGGCGAGTTGAACACCGTGGGTGCGGCGACGCGCACGCAGGCGGCGGGTTTCTGGTACGCCGCGCGCGAGCGCGTGCGCGCCGGGCAGGAAGACACCACGCCGCTGCTGCCACCGACGCCGCTGCCCTACAGTGACCTCGGCTGGGCGCGGCAGCAGGCCGAGTGCTGGAGCGCGCCGCTGCCGGGCCTTGAGGAATTCCCGGACATGGCCGCGCATTCGGCGATGCAGCGCCTGTGGCACCCGCTGTGGGGTGACCGCCGCCAGGAGCTGGTGGTGATCGGGGTGCACATGGATGAGCGCGCGGTGCGAGCAGAACTGGACGCGTGCCTGCTGAACGACCAGGAACTGCGCGCCGGCCCGCTGCTGTGGCAACAATTGCCGCAGGCCTTCCCGGTGTGGAAGCGGTGAGCGCGCATTGACGGTTGGTGATGTGCCGGCCAGCGGCCGGCACTACCCCGGATTGATACGCCATGCGTGGATGAGCGCATGGCGGAGTCGAGCAAGCTCGACTCTACAATGCGTCGCGCCAGTGCCAGGCGCTGGGGCTGACCTGCAGCACCTGCGTGGGCCGCAAGGCCTGCAGCAGGTGCCGGTCATGGCTGACCATCACCAGGGCACCGGGCCAGGCCACCAGCAGGTCTTCCAATGCCTGCAGTGCGCCCAGGTCCAGCGCGTTGCCGGGCTCGTCCAGCAGCAACAGCTGGGGTGCCGGATCGGCATACAGCACGCTGGCAAGGGCGCCTTTCACCCGTTCACCATCGCTGAGGCTGCTGGCCCGTCGCTGGATGCGCTGTGCGTCCAGCCCGAGCAGGGCCAGGCGCGTGCGCAGTTCAGCGGGATCGGCCGCCGGGTTGGTGGCCTGCACGGTATCGAGGATGCTGTGCTCGCCGGACAAGCCCAGCAGCTGCTGGTCGAGCAGGGCCAGCGGCGCATGCCGCTGCACGGTGCCCGCGCGTGCAGGCAGCTGGCCGGCCAGCACGCGCAGCAGCGTGGACTTGCCGCTGCCATTGTCACCCACCACCGCGATGCGCTGCCCGCGACGGATCTCCAGCTGTAACGGGGCACTGCAGCCATGCGGCAACACCAGCGATTGCGCCTGCAGCAGGCGCGCGCTGCCGCGTTCCCCTTCACCGGCAAACAGCGCCAGTTCCGGCGTGGCATGAACCGCAGCGGCCGCCGCGCGCAATTGATCGGCACTGGCCTGCAGTCGATCGGCCTGCACCTGCTGTGCGCGGCCGTGGCTGGCCTCGGCGCGCTGCTTCTGCCGGCCGAGCAGGATCGGTGCCTGGTTGGCCTGCTTCGCATCGCGGTTGCCACGCGCCTGCCGCTGTTGCTGGCGTTCGTGCTGTTCACGCGCGCTGCGTTGCTGCTGCCGGTGCTGCGCGCGCGCATGGTCGAACTGGGCGGCGGCGGCCTCGCGTTCGGCCGCACGTGCGTCGGCGTAGTGCCGCCATGGTCCGCCATAGCGGTGCAGCCCACGCGCATCGAGTTCGACGATCTGCTGCATCTGTTCCAGCAGCTCGCGGTCGTGGCTGATCGCCAGCAGGCCGCCACGCCATTGCTGCAATTGTTCGTACAGCTGTTGGCGATGGCGCGTATCGAGGTGGTTGCTGGGTTCGTCGAGGATCAGCCAGTCGGCACCGCTGGCCCACGCCCCGGACAGCGCGACCTGCATCGCCTGGCCACCACTGAGTCGCGCGGCGGGCTGGGCGGGGTCGAGGTCGTCGGGCAGGCCCACTGCCTGCCATTGCTGCTGCAGGCGTTCGCGCAGGTCCCAGCGGTCACCGACGCAGGTGAAGTCGGCCTCGTCCACGCTGCCGGCTTCGATGCGCGCGAGTGCGGCCAGTGCTTCACCGACACCGGCCAGTGCGCCAACGGTGCCGGAAGGTGGATAGCCGGGTGTCGGCAACAGGAACACGCGGCCACTGCGGCGCACCTGGCCGCTGTCGGGTGACAGGTGGCCGGCCAGCAGGCGGGCGAGCACGCTCTTGCCGGTGCCATTGGCACCGACCAGGCCGGTGGCGACCGGTTCAAAGGAAAACGACAGATCGGAAAACAGCGGGCGGCCGTCGGCCAATCGGTACGACACGCGATCGAGCGTGAGGGAATGCGGGGTCATGCGACCTCCATGGATGCCGGGTTCTCCCCTGCGCGCAGGGGCGGGAAGAGTCAGGCCGTCTGATGGGAAGACGGCGGCATCAATGGCGCATTGGTCGCGAGCCTCTGGGAGGAATGAGGGGACAGTATAGCGGGGCTGGCTGAATGGCCGGGATTGATCGCGGCTACGGCACGGTTTCCAGGCGTGCGCTGACGAAATCGATGAACACCCGCAGCTTCGGCAGCACGTGGCGGCCGGAGGGCCACAGCAGGTGGAAGATGCCGCAGGAATGCACGTGTTCGTCCAGCACGGTGACCAGCCGGCCGTCGGCCAGCGCATCGCGTACCGAGTGCACCGGCACGAACGCCACGCCCACGTGGCGCAGCGCCAGCGCCACCCGTGCTTCGATGGTGTTGGCCACCATGTGTACCGGCAGTTCCTGCGGGGTTTCATCTTCAGGCCAATGGATCGGCCATAGCTCCAGCTTGCCGGTGCTGGGGAAGCGGTAGTGCAGCAGCGTGTGCTGCATCAGCTCGGCCGGCGTGCGCGGAACACCACGCTGCTGCAGGTAGGCGGGCGAGGCGACGATGCGACGCGGAAACACGCCCAGGCGCCGCGCGTTCATGCGCGAGTCGCTGGGCTCGCCAACCCGCAGCACGGCATCGAAACCTTCCTCGATGACATCGACCAGCCGATCGCTGAAGTCGAGATCGAGGCGGATATCCGGATAGGCGGCCATGAATTCGGCCATCAGCGGCAGGGTCAGGTCACCGACCAGCGGCAGGCCGATGCGCAGCGTGCCGCGCGGTGTGGCGTGTGGTTGCGCCAGTTCGGTGCGCGCGGCATCGCGCTCGTCGAGGATGCGCCGGCAGCGCGCCAGGAACAGCTGGCCCTCGGCGGTGAGGGTGATGCTGCGCGTGCTGCGATGGAACAGTCGCACGCCCAGCGCGTGTTCCAGCCGGGCAACGCACTTGCCGGCGGCCGAGGCGGAGATGCCCTGCAGGCGCCCGGTCTCGACGAAGCTGCGGGTGTCGGCGGCGTGCACGAAGGTCTGCAGGTTGGCGAGGTTGTCCAGGACGGTCATGGGCGTGCGGGCGATGAAAGCGGCAGGGTAGAGGGGCGCGCTGGCGGCGGTCGGCGCCGCCCTCGCAACACTGTGGTGCGAGGGCGGGTTGTGGGCGGTTGTGGCCTTGCAGTTCCGGCCATGATGCCGATTGCGGACTGCACGGTCCATGATGCCCGGAGCGGCAACCGGCTTTTTGCGTGGCGGCGGGCTGCCTAACGTGGCGGCCTCTCCCCCACGGATCACCGCGATGAATGCCGCTCTTTCCCTTGAACCCGTACCGACGCTGCCGTCGGTGCAGCGGTTGCTGCAGCAGGTGCACCCGCTGCGCCTGGTCGGCGCGGTGGTGCTGGTGCGCCAGCACGGGGTGCTGCGCCACGCCAGCGCCAGCGGCCTGGCGGACCGCGAATCGGCCACGCCGATGCAGCGCGACCAGTTGTTCCGGCTGGCCTCGGTCAGCAAGCCGCTGCTGACCACGGTGATCCTGCGCCTGGTGGCCGAGGGCGTGCTCGACCTCGATGCCCCGGTGCAGCGTTGGCTGCCGGATTTCCGTCCGGCGCTGGCCGATGGCAGCACGCCGCCGATCAGCCTGCGCCAGCTGCTCAGCCACAGCAGCGGGCTGGGCTACCGTTTTCTGGAAGCCGATGCGGACGGCCCCTACGCGCGGGCTGGCGTCAGCGATGGCATGGATGCCAGCCCGGTGTTCCTGGGCGAGAACGTGCGCCGCATCGCGCAGGCGCCGCTGCTGTTCGCACCCGGCAGCCAGTGGCTGTACTCGCTGGGCGTGGATGTGGCCGGTGCGGTGGCCGAAGCCGCAACCGGTGAAACCCTGCAGGCGCTGTTCGCGCGCGTGCTGGCCGCACCGTTGGGCCTGCGCGATACCGGCTTCGCCACCGCCGATGCTGCGCGGCTGGCCACGCCCTATGTGAGCGACATGCCGCAGCCGCACCGCCTTCAGGAAGGCGAAGTGGTGGCGCCGTTCGAAGGCACGGTCGGCATCGAGTACAGCCTTGCACGCGCCACCGACGCCAGCCATTTCGCCTCTGCCGGTGCCGGTCTGGTGGGCACCGCCGATGAGGTGATGGCGGTGCTGGAGGCGCTGCGCGATGTGCGCGCCTCGGGCCTGTTGCCGCCCACGTTGGCGGCGCAGATGGCGACCCCGCAGGTGGGCGAGCAGGGCCCGCCGGAACCGGCCGGCTGGGGCTTCGGACTGGGCTTTGCGCTGCTGCGCGATGCCACTGCCAGCGGCACGCCGCAGTGCGAAGGCACCTGGCGCTGGGGCGGCGCGTATGGCCACAGCTGGTTCGTCGACCCGGCGCGTGGGCTGAGCGTGGTGGCGCTGACCAACACCCTGTACGAGGGCATGGATGGCGCCTTCGTCGATGAGCTGCGTAATGCGGTCTATACCGATCTGGAGGCCGCCCGATGAGCGGCCATGCCATCGATGCGAGCAGCCCGGCCGGAGAAGCCACGCGCCTGCCGTGGGCGGGCCTGCTGGCACTGGCCGGTGGTGGCTTCATCACCCTGCTGACCGAGACCCTGCCGGCCGGCGTACTGCGACCGATGGGCGACAGCCTGGGCGTGAGTGATGCGGCGGTGGGCCAGCTGGTGAGCGTGTATGCGCTGGGCTCGGTGATGGCTGCGCTGCCGATGACCGCGCTGACCCAGCGCCTGCCGCGGCGTCCGTTGCTGCTGGCGGCGATTGCCGGGTTCGTGGTGGTCAATACGCTGACCGCGTTGAGCAGCAGCTACGCGCTGATCCTGGCCGCGCGCTTCCTGGCGGGGGTGAGTGGCGGCCTGCTGTGGTCGCTGGTGGCCGGTTACGCCGCGCGCATGGTGGTGCCTTCGCTGCAGGGGCGGGCGATCGCTGTAGCCATGGTCGGCTCACCGTTGGCGTTGTCGCTGGGGGTGCCCGCCGGCACGTTGCTGGGCCAGCAGATCGGCTGGCGCTGGGCGTTCGCGTTGATGAGCCTGCTGGGCGTGGGACTGCTGGCGTACGCGCGCTGGGCGCTGCCTGCATTGCCAGCGGCGGCGACCGGCCAGCGCATGTCTCTGGGCATGGTCTGGCGCATGCCCGGTGTGCGCAGTGCGCTGCTGGTGATGGTGCTGTACGTACTGGCGCACAACGTGCTCTACACCTACATCGAACCGTTGGCGGTGGAGGCCGGTGCTGGGGCGTGGCTGGACCGCCTGCTGCTGGCGTTCGGCATCGCGGCGATTGCTGGCATCGGTATTGCCGGCTGGGGCGTGGACCGTCATCTGCGCGCGCTGGTCTGGGCGGCGGTGGTCGGCTTCCTCCTGCCGGTGCTGGCGCTGCTGCTGTGGCCCGGCCAGCCGACCCCGCTGCTGCTGGCGACGATCCTGTGGGGCGTGGCCTTCGGTTCAGTGGCGACCCTGTTCCAGACCGCGCTGGCACGCCGCGCGGGTGCCGCTGCGGATCTGGCTCAGTCGATGCTGGTGACCGGCTGGAACCTGGCCATTGCCGCCGGTGGCGTGGCAGGCGGTGTGCTGCTGCAGGCACGCGGCGCCAGCCAGCTGGGATGGTTGCCGTTGCTGTTGCTGGTGGTGACGGCAGCGT
>NZ_JAOEDV010000124.1:0-8514 GCF_029837545.1 Stenotrophomonas sp. GD04024
GGTGCAGCAGGTCGGCACGGAACCTGCCCTGTGCGACCAACCCCACCCGGCCAAGCCCAAGAATCACGCTGTAGATCCACCACGGAGGGGCCTCGCCGTTCGCCGATCCCCGCCGAAGGCGCGCCTCCCGCGCTGCAACATGCCCACGCGCAATCCTGCGCCATCATGGGCACCCCGCCCGCGCCAGGACCGTGCCATGCAGCAGTACCTGCTTCTGATCTACATCGAGCCTGCCCTGCTGCAGGCGCTGCCCACCGAAGAATTCAACGCGCTGATGCGCGACTGCCTCGCCCACGCCGACAAGCTGCAGGCCGAAGGCACGCTGCTGGCCGCGCAGAAGCTGCAGCCGGTCGATACCGCGCAGACCCTGCGCGTGCGCGATGGGCACAGCCGCGTGCTGGATGGCCCGTTTGCCGAAACCCGTGAACTGCTGGCCGGCTTCAACCTGATCGTGGCGCGCGACCGCGATGAAGCCATGCGCATCGCCCGCGACTTCCCGTGGGCACGCTTCGGCAGCATCGAGGTGCGTCCACTCGAAGACATGGACGCCGAACGCGAACGCTGCGGCGCCCCCGCCGCCGCTATGGCAGCAGCCGCACTCTGATCTCGCGCGGGCCGATGCCTTCGTTGCCGCTGTAGTCGCGCACGCTGGCACGCACGATGTACTCGCCCGGCGGCAGCGCCGCCGGCTGCCAGCGGCCGGTTTCCATCAGGCCGTCACGCACGGTGTTGGTGGCCAGGTAACGGAACCGGGTCACCGCGCTGCCATGCACGGTGATGCCACTGTCCGGTGCATAGGCCACGCGCACCGCTTCCTTCTGCGGCGGCATGCGGTTGAACACGATGTTCCAGCGCGGCTGCTCGTAACCCTGCAGCGGCTGTCCAGCGCCATCGAGGATCTGGTAGCCCACCTGGTACATGCCCAGTCGGCGGCGCGGCAGGTTGTTGTCGACCTGGTCCCAGGCCTCGACCACGATCTGCACGCCGCGACCCTGGCGCGCCACCATCACCACGCCATCGCCACCTGCGGCCATCGGCTGGTCGTTGTCGTCCAGCAGGGCCACATCGGTGATGCGCGGTGCGAAGTGATCGGCGTAGTTGCGGAAGCCCAGCGCCACCGCGTTGGTCTCGAAGCCACCGTTACCCACCGCCAGGTGCACGTGCGCCTGGTTGTTGATGCTGCCCAGGCGGTCACCCACGTGGATGCGCATGCCACGGCGCACGCGCATCCGCTGCAGCGTGCCCTGCTCGTCGTACAGCGCCTGCCAGCGCGCGTCGAACGGCGCATCGCGTGGCGTGCGGCCGACCCGCATGTGGATGTACTTGAGGCGATCCACCGACAGGCCTTCGGCCTGCTCGCCCAGGCTCCAGGCGGCCATCGGGCTGCTGACCTTGCCCTCGGCGATCGCCAGCACGGTCTGCCCGACATCGCCGCGCACATCGAAGCCGCCGTGCAGGTGGTGGCGGCTCTCGCCACGGAAGTTGCCGCGCACCTCGCCCAGCGTGCCGACCACTTCGTGCCAGCCGTCCTGCGGTGCCAGCGGCCAGCGCCCGCCGGTGTCCGGCAGCGCGGCATCGGCGGCGGGGCCGACCAGCGCCGGCGCCGGCAGGTCCCCCACCGGCAGCGGACGCAGCCGGTGCAGGCGGTAGCTGGCGGCGTCGGCCACCAGCACACTGCCATCGGCATCCATCGCCAACCCGCTGGGGCGGGCCAGGCGCGGCAGGCGGCCGTTGCCCACCAGCGCAATCTGATGGCCCTGCGGTGTCACCTGCACGATCCGGCCATCCATGTCCCCCACGTACAGCACGCCGTCGTGGGTGGTGGCCAACGACAGGGGGCCGTTGATCACGCCCCCGGCAGCCACCACCGTCCTGACCGTGCCATCGGGGCCGACGCGGCGCACCGCATTGTTGAACAGGTCGGCCACCAGCAGTGCGCCCTGCGCGTCGAAGGCCAGTGCCACCGGCGTATCGAAGCGCGCCGCATCGCCCACGCCATCGGCCAGCCCCGGGCGCTCACCGCCGGCCAGCGTACGCACGCTGCCATCGGTGCCGATCACCCGGATGCGATCGTTGAACGTATCAGCCACGTAGACCTGACCCTGCGCATCCACCGCGATGCCCATCGGTGCATCGAAGCGCGCCTGCGCGACCGGTCCATCGGCATGGCCCTGCGCGCCCCCGGCCAGCGTGGTCACCTGGCCGTCAATGCCGATGCGGCGGATCGCATGGTTGCCGGTGTCGGCCACATACAGGTTGCCCTGCGCATCGGCGGCAATGCCGGAAGGGGTGTTGAAACTGGCCTGCAACGCCGGGCCATCGATGCGCCCTTCACCCTGCCCGGCCACGGTTTCGACACGGCCATCGGGCAGGCGTCGGCGGATGCGGTTGTTGTCGCCGGCATCGGTGAAATACACGCTGCCATCGGCGCTGCGCAGCAACGCATAGGGATCGGCAAAGCGGGCCTGTGCCGAGGCACCGTCACGATCACCCGGATGGCCATCGCCGGCCAGCGGCTCGATCTGTGCGGTCCAGGCCAACGGCGTCGGCGCCGGGCCTGCCGGTTCAGCCAGCGTGTGCAACGGCGTCTCCCACCAGGTTGCAGCCAATGCCACTGCGGTTGCCACTGCCACGCCTGCTGCCATCCATTGCCACCGTGCCATCGCGCTGCGCTGCCTGTTGCCTGAAGAGGCACCGACAATAGACGCTGCACAGGCGATCCGCCACGGCCAATCGTACCGTCGGACGCCAGAGTTCCATGCATCGCGCTTGTTCTCGCTGGCGGCAGCGGTTTCAATGTTGTCCCCACGGATGGAGATCCTCCATGCCCCGCACCCTCCTCCTCGCCGCCGTCCTGCTGGCCGCACTGGCAGGCACCCCCGCTTCAGCCTCGATCACAGTTGCGCCACAGAAGCCGTCGGTCACCAGCGATGCCGTGCACATGGCCTACGCCAAGCGCTGGGATGACGCGATCGAGCAATCGCGCAGTGGCAACACACTGGGTGCGCTGATCACGATGGAACAGCTGATGGAGGATCCGCTGCTGGATGACTTCGACGCCGAGCGCCAGGGCCGTGCCTCGCAGGTGGCCGGCTGGACGGCGATGGTGCAGAAGAAGCCGGTCCAGGCCCGCCGCTACCTGCAGCGCGCCGTGGACGCATTGCCGGACGACGCGCAGATCCTGCTGACCCTGGTCTCGCTCGAACTGTCCGAGAGCCAGCCCGCACCGGCCACGAAGTACCTGGTGCGGGCGCTGAAGCATGCCGACGCGCCGCTGCCGTTGCAGAACGACACCGTCAGGTACCTGCAGTACCGCCTGCGCGACCAGCCGCAACAGCGCATGGAACTGCTGCAGGCGCTGTTCGACAACGGCTGGAAGAGTGGCGGCCTGGAACCGACCGGCATGTGGCTGGCACTGGCCACGTTGCAGGCCGAGAACGGCCGTAGCGATGACGTCCCGGCCACCCTGGCCCGTATCAAGGGCCCCGCCGAGATCATCCGGCTGCGCAGCGACAAGCGCTTCGACCGCTATGTCGACCGCGGTGATCCGCACTTTGATCCGGTGCAGGCCGCGCAGAAGCATCTGGACGAACTGCGTGTGTCGGGCCTGCTCGATCGCGCACTGGACGCGCGCATGGCCGAATTCAGCAGCACGCTGCTGATGCTGGACCGCAACGAGGAAGTGCTGGCGCTGACCGACGGCATGGCCCGTGCGGCCGCCGCAGGTGAGTCGCCTTCGGCCACCGACGCCGAATGGGTGGGGTGGCTGCTCAACAGCCGGCTCACGGCACTGCGGCGGCTGGGCCGGCTCGACGACGCACTGGCGACCGCGCAGCAGGCCACGCGCATCGGTGCACTCGGTCCCAACAGCATCGAGCACCAGTTGAACATCGGCTTCCTGTTCATCTCGCTGGGTCGCCCGCAGGAGGCGGCGCAGGCGGTGCAGGGCATCCAGGGCCTGGCCGGCTATGGCAAGGCCGCACAGGCGCTGGTGCAGTTCGCCGCCGCCCGCGGCCAGGGCGATGCCAGGGCAATGGAGGCTGCACGGGAGGTGATTCTCGCCCAGCGCGACGATGCCCCCCTGTTCCATCGCGAGATGCTGCTGGAGCAGGGTGACCTGGACGGCGCGGCTGCGGTGCTGATCGAACAGCTGCGCTCGCCGGTCGATCGCGGCGAGACCCTGGCCAGCCTGCAGGACATGCGCACCTATCCGTCGCTGCCGGGCGATGTACGCATCGATGCCGCGTGGCGTGCGCTCAAGCAGCGTGCCGACGTGCAGGCCGAGGTCGCCCGTGTCGGCCGCATCGAGCGCTACGCGCTGGTCAGCAGCGGTACCTCGCGCTGAGCAGCGCCTAGCGCGCCGGTACCTCGGTACGGATGCCCATCGCTTCGCGGTAGCGCGCGTACAGCGCCATCACCTTGTCCACATAGGCGAGGGTTTCGGCATACGGCGGGACGCCCTTGTAGCGGGTGACCGCCCCGATGCCGGCGTTGTAGGCGGCCGCCGCCAGCGGCCGGTCGCCGTTGTAGCGGCGCAGCAGCGCGCGCATGTAGCGGGCGCCACCATCAATCGACTGCTGCGGCGAGAACGGATCACGCACGCCGTATTCCTGCGCGGTATCGGGCATCAGCTGCATCACGCCCTGTGCGCCCTTGGTCGACACCGCCAGCGCATCGAAGTTGCTTTCGGCATGGGCAATCGCACGCAGCCACGCATCGTCGACGCCGGTGGCCTTGGCGGCGGCCTTGAACTGCCTGGCGTGCTGCGCCAGCTGGGGCTTGCCGACCTTGCCCAGGCCCTCATGGGCCGGCTCGCCCGGCGGCGTGGCCACGGTGAATTTCAGGAACACCCGCGAGCCGGGCAGGTTGCGGGTCGAGTAGACCAGCGCACCGTCCTGTTCGCGCTCGTACAGCACACCGCTGAACACGCCCATGTTGCCCCACAGGTTCGGGGTCTGGATGGCGTTGTCGTCGATTTCCTTCGGCGTGCAGCGCGAGCCCGGTTCCGGTGCGGTGGCCAGGCTGACGGTGTTGCCCTGCACGCAGCGGTAGACCGTGCGCGCGCTCGCCAGCCCGGGCCACAGGCCGGGCAGCAGCAACAGCACTAGCAGGAGCGGGCGACGGGACATGGCGGCCGGATGATCCGGCCGCGCCCGCTAATGTTGGGTGAATGGGGGTCGACAGGGCTGCGCCCTGCACCTGCGGTAGTGCCGGCCGCTGGCCGGCAACCTCAACTGCAACGGCAACGGCCGATGCTGAGCAACGGGCTCTGACCCCACTCCAGAAAGATCTCTGGATCAATCAATGGAACGGAAACGCCGGGTTACTTCGCCGTCCTCCGACGCACCCAATACCCCACCCCCAGCAGCACGAACCATGCCGGGCTGGCGATCAGCGCCTGGCGGGTGTCGCCCTGCAGGCTCAGCAGCACCAGCACGCCGGCGAAGAACACCAGGCAGGCCCAGCACATGGCGACGCCGCCGGGCATCTTGAAGATCGAGGCGGCGTGGCGCTCCGGATAGCGACGGCGGTAGACCATGTAGGCCACCAGGATCAGCGACCAGACGAAGATGAACAGCACCGTCGCCAATGTCGTCACCAGGGTGAAGGCGGTCACCAGGTTCGGAATCAGGTAGATCAACAGGGTGCCGCCCAGCAGGCACAGGCACGAGAACAGCAGGCCGCGCGCCGGCACCGCCGCACGCGACAGCTTCGACAGGCCGCGCGGTGCATGGCCCTCTTCTGCCAGGCCGTACAGCATGCGGCTGGTGGAGAAGATGCCGCTGTTGGCCGACGACGTGGCCGAGGTCAGCACCACGAAGTTGATCAGGCTGGCCGCGGCGGGAATGCCGGCCAGCACGAACAGCTGCACGAACGGGCTCTTGTCCGGCACCACCTGGCGCCACGGCGTGACCGCCATGATCGCGATCAGCGCCAGCACGTAGAAGATGATGATGCGCACCGGAATCGAGTTGATCGCCTTGGGCAGGTTGCGCTCCGGGTCGGCGGTTTCGGCGGCGGTGGTGCCGACCAGTTCGATGCCGACGAAGGCGAACACCGCAATCTGGAAACCGGCAAAGAAGCCGACCAGCCCCATCGGGAACATGCCGCCATCATTCCACAGGTTCGACAGCGCTGCGGTGTGGCCGCTGGGCGAGGTGAAGCCCCACGCGACCAGGCCGGCGCCGGTGATGATCAGCGCGCAGATCGCCACGATCTTGATCAGCGCGAACCAGAATTCCATTTCGCCGAACAGCTTCACCGTCACCAGGTTCAGTGCCAGCAACAGCAGCACGCAGGCCAGTGCCGGTATCCATGCATCCAGCCCGGGGAACCAGAACTGCGCGTAGGCAGCGATGGCGATCACATCCGCGATGGCGGTGACGATCCAGCAGAACCAGTACGTCCATCCGCAGAAGAAACCAGCCCAGGGACCGAGCAGATCGGTGGAGAAATCGATGAAGGATTTGTACTGCAGGTTGGACAGCAGCAGCTCGCCCATCGCGCGCATCACGAAGAACAGCATCGCGCCGATGATCAGGTAGACGAAGACGATGGACGGGCCGGCCAGGCTGATGGTCTTGCCCGAGCCCATGAACAGGCCGGTGCCGATGGCACCGCCGATGGCGATCAGCTGCAGGTGACGGTTGGACAGGCTGCGGCGCAGGTGCTCGGGGGGCGTTGCGGGCTCGGTCATGGGCGCGGAAAGGGGCGGGCGAAGCGTTCGACGGTAGTCCTCTGCGGGCAGGAGCGCCAGCACCGGACGAGCTGATTCCGTCAATCTTGGCCGCTTTCATCACAATGTGACGAAATACCGGATTACGCCCATTCCGCCCGGCCCGGCGCCATGCTCAGATAGCCGCATCTGCCCAAGGACCGGCCCGCCCATGCCCTCTGCCCTGCCCCTCCCGCTGGAGCTCCGGCCATGAGCCGGCTGCGTGTCATCATCGGCGGCACCGCGCTGGCACTGCTGGCCGCCGCCCTACCGATCGCGGTGATGGCCTACGCCACCTGGGACCGCGCGGTCACGGTCGAACAACAGCGGCTGCACGACATCGCGCTGCGCACCCTGCGCCGCTCCGACCTGTCCTACCACGAGGCGCTGGCCGCGCTGAAGTCGGCAGAAGCCGGTACCGCCTCCGGCTGCGACGAGGACCACATCCGGCGCATGCAGACGCTGGTGATGACCACGCCGTCGGCGGACCAGATGGGCTACTTCGAAGGGGGCAAGCTGCGCTGCACCTCGTGGGGGCCGTTCCACTCGGACGTGAACCAGCCCAGGGCCGACCATGTCACCAGCGACGGCGCCGGCATCGCGGTGGACGTGCGTCCCGAAACCAGCGGCCGTCGCCAGGTGCTGGCGATCCTGTACGGCTCCCACGACGTACTGGTCGATCCGCGCCGCTTCGTCGATGTCATCGCCGATCCGAATGTGCGCCTTGCGCTGGCCAGCCCGGATGGGCGTCTGCTGGCCAAGCAGGACGGCATGGACCCGGTCCTGCTGCAGAACCTGCTGCGCAATCCCGGCGAGGGGCTGGACCAGGACACGCTGTATGCCACCGCGCGCAACGAGGAATGGCTGGCGATCGCCACCACGCCACGCACCGCGCTGGCCGCCACCTTCCGCCAGCAGGCCTGGCTGTTCGTGCCGCTGGGCCTGCTGCTGGCGGCCGCGGGTGCCGGCCTGGTGATCTGGCTCTCCCGGCGCCGGCTGTCGCTGCGCGGCGAGCTGGCCACCGCCATCCGCCGCCGCGAGCTGTACCTGCATTACCAGCCAATCATCGAGCTGGATACCGGCATCTGCGTCGGCGCCGAGGCCTTGATACGCTGGCAGCGCCCGGACGGCACCCAGGTGCGGCCGGACCTGTTCATTCCGCTGGCCGAAGAGGCCGGCATGATCGCCGACGTCACCGACCTGGTGATCGAGAACGTGGTGCGCGACATGCGCGAGCTGCTGGTGGCCGACCGCAGCGCGCACATCGCGATCAACCTCGCCGCCGAGGACATCAGCAGTGGGCGTGCGTTGAAGATGATCTCCAAGCACATGGCCGGCAGCGGCATCCTGCCGCAGCAGATCTGGATGGAGGCCACCGAGCGCGGCTTCCTCGATCTGGACCGCGCCCGCACGATGCTGGCGCAGGCGCGCCGCGCCGGCCACAGCGTGGCCATCGATGATTTCGGCGTGGGCTTCTCCAGCCTGCAGTACCTGGAGCAGCTGCCACTGGATGCACTGAAGATCGACAAGTCGTTCATCGATGCGATCGGCACCGAGAGCGCGACCAGCCCGGTCACGCCTCACATCATCGACATGGCCAAGGAACTGGGCCTGTGGGTGGTGGCCGAAGGCGTGGAAACCGAGGCGCAGCTGGCCTACCTGCACAGCCGCCACGTCGAGTTCGGGCAGGGCTGGCTGTTCTCGCGGCCGCTGCCGCGCGACGAGTTCGTGGCGTTCCACAACAAGCGCCAGCAGCGCTACGGCGCGGCGCGCGAACACATGCAGAATCCGCGCAGCGT
>NZ_JAOEDV010000125.1:0-8473 GCF_029837545.1 Stenotrophomonas sp. GD04024
AAGACAGGGATGTGGGTGTTCGCCGGGCTGCTGCTGGCCCCCGCCGTGCAGGCCGCACCGGCCTGCCAGGCGCCGGTGGCCGTGGCGCGCGCGTTCTACGAGGCGACGACGGGCAAGGGGGATCTGCTGGAGCCGCCGCCCGCGCTGGTCAGCCCGGCATTCGGCAAGGCGCTGCGCGGCGAACGTGCCTGCCAGGTGCGCGAGGAGGGCATCTGCACGCTCGATTCGGACCCTTGGCTGGATGGCCAGGACGGTGACATCGACAGCGCGGTGGACTACCAATGGCAGCAGGGCTCGGCCAGCGCCGGCGTGGTCGAGATGCGCTACACCGTGTGGGAGCAGGCGCGCCTGACCCGCGTACCGATGGTCCGGCAGGGCAACGGCTGCTGGCAGGTCGATGACATCGTGACCAGTCGCGGGCAGTCGGTGCGGAAGATCCTGGCCCAGCCGGTGCCCTGAACCGCCTACGGCATCCACGCAGGGTGCTGTCCAGTTGCCGGCCAGCGGCCGGCACTACCATGTGATGTTGGGGTGGGTGCCGACCTGGGTCGGCACGCCGCTATCGCGAATGCCCGAACACCAGTTCGATCACGAACTGGCTGCCGAAGAACGCCAGCAGCAGCAACAGCATCGCCGCCAGCGTCCAGTGCACCGCCTTCATGCCGCGCCAGCCATAGCGGCGGCGGCCGATCAGCAGCACGCCGAACACGATCCACGACAGCACGCTGAGCACGGTCTTGTGCACCAGCTTCTGCGCCAGCAGGTCGTCGACGAACAGCACGCCGGTGACCAGGGTCAGGGTCAGCAGCGCGAATCCGACGGTGATGACCCGGAACAGCAGCGATTCCAGGTCGGCCAGCGGCGGCAGCGCACGCAGCCACGGCCGGAACTCGCGGCGGCGCAGCGCGCGCTCCTGCAGCCACAGCATGATCGCCAGCAGTGCGGCGATGCTCAGCGTGGCGTAGGCCAGCAGCGCCAGCCAGGCGTGGCTGGCCAGGCGCCAGCCCAGCACCTTGCTCGGTTCGTGGCCGTAGCCGTGGTAGGCCAGCAGCAGCAGCGCGGCCAGCGGGAACACCACCACGCCCAGCGCCGACATCCGTCCGCGCGCGCCGACCAGCGAGGTCAGCCAGGCCATGCCCAGGCCGACCAGCGACAGCGCGGCGAAGAAGTGCATGTCCGGCCCGCCATTGGTGCGCATCGCCACCATCACGTGGTAGCCGCCATGCAGCAGCATCGCCGGCAGCGCCGGCCACAGCCAGGTGGGGGAGCCGGTGGTTTCATCGCGGCCGAGCGCGCGCACCAGCAGGGCACTGGCGGCCAGGTAGAGCAGGACGGCGATGAGAACGATTGTCATCGTTGCAGTTTCGCATACCCCCGCGGTGGTGGCGACGGCTGCAGCGTCGCAGCCCGGCAGGCGGGGCGGACCCGTTATACTGTCTGCCTTATTGTCCCCCGTTTTCAGACAGGTCGTACCGCATGTTCGAGTCCCTGACCCAGCGCCTTTCCGGCACCATCGAGCGCCTGCGTGGCCGTGGCCGCCTGACCGAGGAGAACATCCGCGAGGCGACCCGCGAGGTCCGCATCGCGCTGCTCGAAGCCGACGTCGCGCTGCCGGTGGTGCAGGCCCTGATCGAGCGCATCAAGGTGCGCGCGGTCGGCCAGGAAGTGCTGAAGTCGCTGACCCCGGGCCAGGCCCTGATCAAGGTCGTGCGCGACGAGCTGACCGCGGTGATGGGCGCCGAAGCCAGCGACCTGAACCTCAATGTTCCGGCCCCGGCCATCATCCTGATGGCCGGCCTGCAGGGCGCCGGCAAGACCACCACCGTGGGCAAGCTGGCCAAGCACCTGAAGGAAAAGCGCAAGAAGAAGGTGATGGTGGTGTCGGCCGACGTCTACCGTCCGGCCGCGATCGAGCAGCTGAAGACCCTGGCCGAGCAGGTCGGCGTGCTGTTCTTCCCGTCCAGCGCCGACCAGAAGCCGGAAGCCATCGTCCGCGCCGCCATCGATGATGCGCGCAAGTCGTTCGTCGACGTGCTGCTGGTCGATACCGCCGGCCGCCTGGCCATCGACGAAGCGATGATGGCCGAGATCAAGGCCCTGCACGCTGCCGTGAACCCGGCTGAAACCCTGTTCGTGGTCGATGCCATGACCGGCCAGGATGCGGCCAACACCGCCAAGGCCTTCGGCGATGCACTGCCGCTGACCGGCGTGGTGCTGACCAAGACCGACGGTGACGCCCGTGGCGGTGCCGCGCTGAGCGTGCGCTACATCACCGGCAAGCCGATCAAGTTCGTCGGTGTCAGCGAAAAGCCGGAAGGCCTGGACGTGTTCCATCCGGACCGCATCGCCAGCCGCATCCTCGACATGGGCGACGTGCTGTCGCTGGTCGAGCAGGTCGAGCAGCAGGTCGACAAGGACAAGGCCGCCAAGCTGGCCGAGAAGGTCGCCAAGGGCAAGAAGTTCGACCTGAACGACATGCGCGACCAGCTGGAGCAGATGCAGAACATGGGCGGCATCGGCGGCCTGATGGACAAGCTGCCGGGCCTGGGCAACATCCCCGACCATCTGAAGCAGCAGGTCAGCCAGGGCAAGGAAGTGCCGCGCATGATCGCCATCATCAGCTCGATGACCAAGAAGGAGCGCCGCAACCCGAACCTGCTCAACGGCTCGCGCCGCGCGCGCATCGCCAAGGGCTCGGGCGTGACCCCGGCCGACGTCAACAAGCTGATGAAGCAGTACATGCAGATGGAAAAGATGATGAGCAAGATGGCGGGCGGCGGCATGAAGGGCATGCTGCGCAGCATGAAGGGCATGATGGGCGCCATGGGCGGCCGTGGCATGCCGTTCCGTTGATCCGGATCAGGGCCGGAACCGATTGGGATCCGGCCCCGATTGCAACGACTGGCGTATGCTGGGCAGCGACTTCTCCCACAGGTATGTCGCGTGAACGCATCGCCGATTCTTGAACGCGCCGACACCTTCTGTCGGCGTTTTTCATTGCAGCTTCCGATCCTGCTGGCACCGATGGCCGGCGCCTGCCCGGTGCCATTGTCGGCCGCGCTGGCCAACGCCGGCAGCATGGGCGCGATGGGCGCGGTGCTGTCGTCATCGGCCGATATCGGCCGATGGATGGACGACTTCCGCGCCGCTACCACCGGTCCGGCGCAGGTGAACCTGTGGGTGCCGGACCCGGCACCGACCCGCGAAGTTGCCGCCGAGGCTGCCAGCCGCACCTTCCTCGCACAGTGGGGCCCGGACGTGCCGGCCAGCGCCGCCGATGCCACGCCTGCCGACTTCGAAGAACAGTTTGCCGCGCTGCTGGCGGCGCGCCCGGCAGTGGCCTCGACCATCATGGGCGTGCTGCAGCCACGCCACGTGCAGCAGCTGAAGGATGCCGGCATCGCCTGGATCGCCTGTGCGACCACCTTGTCCGAAGCACGCGCCGCACAGGACGCCGGCGCCGATGCGGTGGTGGCGCAGGGCGTGGAAGCGGGCGGCCATCGCGGCTCCTTTGATCCGGCGATGGCCGAGCGCCAGCTGGTCGGGCTGTTCGCGCTGCTGCCGCGCCTGGCCGATCACCTGCGGATTCCGGTCATCGCTGCCGGTGGCATCGCCGATGGCCGTGGCATCGCCGCCGCGCTCACCCTCGGCGCCAGCGCCGTGCAGATCGGCACGGCCTTCCTGCGCACGCCCGAAGCGGCGATCGCCTCGGCGTGGGCCGACGGGCTGGCCGCCAGCGAGCCGGAGGATACCTGGCCGACGCGTGCCTTCAGTGGCCGCCTCGGTCGTGGCCTGGCCACCCCCTATGTGCGCGCCGCCGCCGCGGACGGCGCACCTGCACCGCGCCCGTACCCGGTGCAGCGCGGCCTGACCGCACCGATGCGCAGGCAGGCCGTACAGGAAAACCGGCTGGCGGCGATGCAGGCGTGGGCCGGGCAGTCGGCATGGATGGCCCCGGCACAGCCGGCCGCCGACGTGCTGCGTGGCATGTGGCAACAGGCGCAGGCGCTGCTGCGATGACGGTGACCTGCAACGGCCAGCCGGCGCAGGTCGAGGACCTGCTGCCGGCACTGGTCAACTATGGCCATTTCACCTCGCTGCAGGTGCGCGGCGGTGCCGTGCAGGGGCTCGACCTGCATCTGGCGCGGCTGTCGCAGGCCACGCGCGAACTGTTTGGCAGCGAACTGGATACGGAGCAGGTGCAGGCGTGGATGGCGCAGGCGCTGCAGCAGGCGGCGCGGGCCGATGCCTCGCTGCGGGTGACGGTGTACTCGCGCCACTTCGATTTCCGCAGCCCGCTGGCGGCGGTGCCGGTGGACGTGCTGGTGGCCGTCTCCGCGCCGGTGTCACTGAGCGCACCCAAGCGGGTGCGCAGCGTGGCCTGGCAGCGCGAGCTGCCGCAGATCAAGCACGTGGGCACCTTCGGCCTGTTCGCCGAGCGGCGTGCGGCGATGGCCGAGGGCTTCGACGATGCCTTGCTGGTCGGCAGCGACGACTGCATCAGCGAAGGCACGACCTGGAACCTGGCCGTCCACGACGGTCACCAGTTGATTTGGCCGCGCGCCCCGGCCCTGCGGGGTACCGCCGAGCGCCTGCTGATGCAGCACTGGCCCGGCCCGCAGGTCACCCGGCCCCTCCCGCGGGCGGCCCTGGACGGCGTGAAGGCGGCCTTCGCCTGCAATGCCAGCGGCGTGTGGGCGCTGGAGGCCATCGACGGGCAGGTCCTGCCGGGTTCGCAGGCGCTGGCTGAACTGGGCAGGGCGGTGCTGGCAGGGGTGGCTTGGGACGATCTGGGCTGAAAGCCCCGCCGGGCAGGGCCCGGCGCTACCGTGAAGGTCGGGGACCGCCGGGGTTGGCTCGGCCCGGCTCTGCCGCTATAATCGCCCGCTTACCTCGCCATCCTGGCGACTGGGCAATAGGAAAAACACCATGGTCAAGATTCGACTGACCCGCGGCGGCGCCAAGAAGCGTCCGTTCTACCACATCATCGTCACCGACGTGCGCAGCGCGCGCGACGGCCGCAACATCGAGCGCGTTGGCTTCTACAACCCGGTCGCCCAGGGCGCCGAGAAGCGCATCGAGCTGGACCTGGCCCGCGTTGACCATTGGGTCAAGAACGGCGCCCAGCCGACCGACAAGGTCCGCAACCTGATCAAGGAAGCGACCAAGTCCCAGGCCGCTGCGGCCTGATCCTGACGGGCCACGCTTCGGCGTGGCCCTCTTGGTTGAAGCAGATGAAAGATATCGAGCGCCGCATCCTGCTGGGCAGGGTTGTCGGCGCTTTTGGTGTGCGCGGCGAGATCAAGCTCGAGTCCTGGACCGAGCCACGTTCCGCCATTTTCCGTTACCAGCCGTGGATCGTGCGCAGCCCGTCCGGCGTGGAAACCACGATTGAAGGTGTGCGTGGCCGCGACAGCGGCAAGCACCTGGTCGCCCGTTTCCCCGGCGTCGAGGACCGCGATACCGTCGAAGCAATGCACGGCACCGAGGTTTACGTGGCGCGCAGTGCGTTGCCGCCGCCGAAGCCCGATGAGTACTACTGGGTGGACCTGGAAGGCCTGGACGTGAAGACCACCGAGGGCGTTGCCCTGGGCCAGGTCTCGCACCTGTTCAGCACCGGCGCCAACGACGTGGTGGTGGTCCGTGGTGACCGCGAGCGGATGATTCCGTTCGTGCAGCCGGACTTCGTCAAATCGGTCGACTTCGAGGCCAACCTGGTCGTGGTCGACTGGGATCCCGAGTTCTGAGTGTGAGCATGCGTTTCGACGTCATCACCCTGTTCCCCGAGTTCCTCGCCCAGTCCGCTGGGTTGGGCGTGGTCGGGCGTGCGCAGGAGAAGGGCCTGTTCAGCCTGCATGGCTGGAATCCCCGTGATTACGCCGAAGGCAATTACCGTCGGGTGGACGACCGTCCGTTCGGCGGTGGCCCGGGCATGGTGATGCTGATCGAGCCGTTGCAGGCCTGCCTGCAGGCGATCCGCGATGCCGACCCGGCCCCGGCGCGGGTGATCTACCTCAGCCCGCAGGGCGCACCGCTGACCCAGGCCAAGGTGCGGGAACTGGCGGCATTGCCGCGCATGGTCCTGCTCTGCGGCCGCTACGAAGGCATCGACGAGCGTTTCCTGGAAGCCAATGTCGACGAGGAGATTTCCCTCGGCGATTACGTGCTGTCCGGGGGCGAGCTGGGCGCGGCGGTGATCATCGACGCCGTGGCCCGCCTGCAGGACGGCGCCCTGAACGACGCCGAATCGGCGGCGCAGGACAGCTTCGAGGGTGACCTCGGCCTGCTCGACTGCCCGCATTACAGCCAGCCGGCCCAGCATCCACTGGGTGACGTGCCGGAGGTACTGCGCTCGGGCAACCACGCGGCCATCGCTGCCTGGCGCCGCCAGCAGTCGCTGGTCCGTACCGCCCAGCGGCGCCCGGACCTGCTGGATGAACAGGCACTGGGCAAGGCCGACCGCAAACTGCTGGACCAGGCCCGGCAGGCCCTGAAACAGAAGGCCGGCCCCTAGCGCAGGGCTGGCTTTATCGGCTATGATGGCCAATTCCCGCCAGCCCCGGCCGGCGCGCGCAGTACCCACAACAAACGTGCAGCACAGTCCAGTGACTGCATCAGCCTACGTTGTCGAAACGACACACCCACCCGAACAAGAATCGGTGTAACCCATGAGCAAGCTGAACAAGTCCATCGTCGCGGAATTCGAATCCGCCCAGATCACCCGCGAACTGCCGAAGTTCAGCCAGGGCGACACCGTTGTCGTCAACGTGAAGGTGAAGGAAGGCAGCCGCGAGCGCGTGCAGGCCTACGAAGGCGTTGTGATCGCCACCAAGAATGCCGGCCTGAACTCCTCGTTCACCGTCCGCAAGATCTCGCACGGCTACGGCGTCGAGCGCGTGTTCCAGACCCACAGCGCCATCATCGACTCGGTCGAAGTGAAGCGTCGTGGTAAGGTCCGCGCCGGCAAGCTGTACTACCTGCGTGGCCTGGAAGGCAAGGCTGCCCGCATCAAGGAAGACCTGGCTGCCGCTGCTGCCGCCAAGGCTGCCCGTCTGGCCGAAAAGGCCTGATAAACAACTTCCGTTGTTGCCGCGACGGCCACCTTCGGGTGGCCGTTTGCGTTTCCGGCCGTGTATGGGTCACGATCAGGTGATGAGCGACATCAATCCGCGCTATCCCGCCGCAATCCAGTCGGCGCTGCGCTTTCTCGACAGCAAGGGGCTGGCGCGTGCGCAGTCGGCCCCGCTGTTGCATCGGCTGCTGTGGCGCGTGGGCGTCGCATTGCCGCCGCCGATCCTGGCCGGCTTCGGCACCAATGCGCTGGTGCAGGGCCTGTTGTTCGGGCTGTTCTGGACCGGGCTGATGTGGCTGATGCTGTGGCAGGGCAGTGAGCGCCCGCTGGCCCTGCTGCTGGTGGCCGGGTTGCTGGCCGGTGCCGTGTTCGGCGTGGTGATGGCGGCGCTGATGCATGCGCTGCGGCGTCACCGCAAGCTGCCGGGCTGGCGCCGGTTCCTGGCCGGCCAGACGGATTGAACCGATGGCGCAGCGCGCCGTGACCGGCAGGCATGCACCGCGCTAGGCTGCGCTTTCCACTCAGATGGACGTGCCGTGCGATGCCTGCCAAGCGAACCGCACCTTCCGCCGTTCCCAGGCTGCTGTCCGGTGGCAACCCGCAGATCGCCAAGGGCGAGGGCGATGCCACGGTGCAGGCCTACATCGCGGCGATGCCGGACTGGAAACGACCGATCGGCGAGCGCCTGGATGCGCTGATCGAGCAGGCCGTGCCCGGCGTGCACAAGGCGGTGAAATGGAACTCGCCGATGTATGCGGTGGCCCCGGGCGCAGGCTGGTTCCTCAGCTTCCATTGCTTCACGCGCTACATCAAGGTCGCGTTCTTCCGCGGCGCCGCATTGAAGCCGGTGCCGCCCGAGCCATCCAGAAGCGCCGATACGCGCTACCTGCACCTGCAGCAGGACGGGGTGCTGGATGAAACACGCTTCCTCGACTGGGTGCGGCAGGCGGCCGCATTGCCTGGCGAGCGCATGTAAGCCCGACGTTTCGATTCCCCTCCCGAAGAGAGCACCTGATGGCCACACACGCGCCCAACCCCGCCGATGCCGGAACCCCGGCGGCCGAACTGATCGATGCACGCATCACCGAACTGGGCGACTGGCGTGGCGAGACGCTGGCACGCGTGCGCGCGCTGATCCATGAAGCGCTGCCGGAGGTGCAGGAAACCTGGAAGTGGCGCGGCACGCCGGTGTGGGTACACAACGGCATCCTGTGTACCGGCGAGACCTACAAGCAGGTGGTGAAACTGACCTTCGCCAACGGTGCGGCACTGGCGGACCCGAAGGGGCTGTTCAACGCCAGCCTGGACGGCAACACGCGGCGCGCGATCGACATCCATGAAGGCGCGATGCCCAATGCCGCCGCGTTCAAGGCGCTGCTGCGCGAGGCGGCCACGTTCAAC
>NZ_JAOEDV010000126.1:0-8195 GCF_029837545.1 Stenotrophomonas sp. GD04024
CCGTCCCACCTTCGACAGGTTCACGCGGCTGTTGGTAACGTTGGCCGTGGTTCCGCGCGGCTGTTGGTAGGTGTCGACCTTGGTCGACACGATTTTCCGTCAGATATCGAATGAATCATCCACGCATGGCGTGGATCTACCGTGTCGACCAAGGTCGACACCCACCGGAGCAGAATGCCGTTCCGACAGATCGCGGAAAACTGTCGAAGGCGGGGTGGGTCCGGTTGCGGGAGTGTCCGCGGCATGGATGCCGCGGCCAAGCCCCCAAGGACGGGTTTACGGCGTCTCCCGCAACCGGGCCCACCCCGCCATCCCCCAGTAGCCCAGCTTTTGACGTTGACGTTGACGTTGACGTTGACGTTGATTCTGCAGGTGCAGGGCTGCAAGCCCTGCAGAACAAACCCACCCCCTACCAAGGTAGGGCGGCCCGCGCGGCAGCGCCGGACTATCCTCGAAGCCATGACTTTGTCTGGGAGGGCTGCGTCATGAACTACGAGGAAACCTACCGTCGCTCGATCGACGAGCCGGAGGCGTTCTGGGGCGAAGAAGCCAAACGCATCCATTGGCACAAACCGCCGCAGCAGGTACTCGACTACAGCAACCCGCCGTTTCGGCGCTGGTTCGTCGGCGGCGAAACCAATCTCTGCTACAACGCCGTCGATCGGCACCTGGCCGAGCGCGCCGACCAGCTCGCACTGGTGGCCATTTCCACCGAAACCAACAGCACCCGCGAGATCACCTATCGCCAGCTGTATCGCGAGGTGAATGACTTCGCTGCCGTACTCAGGCGCCTCGGCGTCGGTCATGGTGACCGCGTGGTGATCTACATGCCGAACATGGCCGAGGCCGTGTTCGCGATGCTCGCATGCGCGCGCATCGGTGCGGTGCACTCGGTGGTGTTCGGCGGCTTTGCAGCGCACAACCTGGCGCTGCGCATCGACGATGCGAAACCGAAACTGCTGATTGCCGCCGATGCCGGCATGCGCGGCGGCAAGCTGATTCCGTACAAGGCGATGGTCGATGCTGCCTGTGCAGAGGCGAGTGCACCGCCACCGCACGTGCTGATCGTTTCGCGCGGGCTGGACGCCGCCGAACCGCGGGTGCCGGGCCGCGATGTGGAGTACGCCACGCTGCGCGCGCAGATCGGTGAGGTCGATGTGCCGGTGCAGTGGCTGGAGTCCAGTGAGCCGAGCTACCTGCTGTATACCTCCGGTACCACCGGCAAGCCGAAAGGCGTACAGCGCGATGTCGGCGGCTACGCGGTGGCGATGGCGCAGTCGATGGAGACGGTGTTCGACTGCAAGCCGGGCCAGGTGATGTTCTCCACCTCCGATGTCGGTTGGGCGGTAGGCCATTCCTACAACGTGTACGGCCCGCTGATCGGCGGCTGCACCTCGCTGTTGTACGAAGGATTGCCGACCAACCCGGACCCGGGCATCTGGTGGGCGCTGTGTGAGCAGTACAACGTGCGCACGATGTTCTCCTCGCCCACCGCCATCCGCGTGCTGAAGAAGCACGATGCAGACTTCATCCATCGCCACGACCTGCGTGCGCTGAAGTACCTGTTCCTGGCCGGTGAGCCGCTGGACGAACCGACCGCGCACTGGATCAGCGATGCACTGGGCAAGCCGATCATCGACAACTACTGGCAGACCGAAACCGGTTGGCCGGCGCTGACGCTGTTGCCGGGGCTGGACATGAAGCCGGTGCGCTTCGGTTCGCCGGGCTTCCCCAACCTCGGCTACCGCATGAAGGTGATCGACGAGAACACCGGCGAGGAAGTCGCTGCGGGGCAGAAGGGCGTGCTGGTGGTCACCCCGCCGTTGCCGCCGGGCTGCATGAGCACGGTATGGAACGACGACGGCCGTTTCCTGCAGAGCTACTTCAGCCACTTCAAGGAACTGCTGTACAGCTCGCTGGACTGGGCCATCCGTGATGACGATGGCTACACCTTCATCCTTGGTCGCACCGACGATGTGATCAACGTGGCCGGGCATCGCTTGGGCACGCGCGAGATCGAGGAGGCCATCTCCAGTCATCCGCGCGTGGCCGAGGCGGCCGTGATCGGGGTCAAGGATGAACTGAAGGGGCAGGTGCCGCTGGTGTTCGTCACCCTGAAACAGGGCCTGGACGGCGAGGATCCGGCGCCGGTGGTGGCCGAGATGATGGCGACGGTGACCACTTCGCTGGGCGCGGTGGCGCGTCCGGCGCACGTGCATGTGGTCAACGCATTGCCCAAGACTCGCTCCGGCAAGCTGCTGCGGCGCTCATTGCAGGCGCTCGCCGAACAGCGCGATCCGGGCGACCTGTCGACGCTGGACGACCCCGGCGCGCTGGAGGAGATCCGCCGGGCGCTGGGGCGCTGACCCTGTAGTGCCGGCCGCTGGCCGGCAACCTCGGCATGCAGGATTGCCGGCCAACGGCCGGCACTACCCAAGCCTGCCAGGACTTGCGCTAAGCTCGCCCTGTCATCGGTCTGCAACAGAGCCTGCGCTTCGGGGAAGCTGCGCAGGCTTCGACGGTGGCAACCAGGGGGCGTGCCCGGCACGGGCGCGCTGGCTTTGCGCATCGAGGATTGGGGGGATGCATGGCATTGCTGCACGCCAAGACGGCCGCTGGCCGTCAGGAAATCGAAGACCGCGGCCGGCGCCTGCCGGCGGCACTGCGTTCGATCCTGTTGATGGTCGATGGCCATCGCGATGACAACGAACTGCGTGGCTTGTTCGAAGGGCTGCGCGCACCACCGGATGCACTGGAACAACTGGTCGCGCAGGGCCTGATCGAAGCCATCGGTGGCAGTGCCGACGCTGTGCCGACGCGTGCGATCAGCACGGGCCGCGAACAGGACCCGGCGTTGTACCAGCAGCTGTACGACGCGATGAGCGAAGCGGTGCGTCGCCATCTCGGCCTGAAGGGCTACTTCATCCAGTTGAAGATCGAGCGTTGCACCGATGCGCTGGCGCTGGAACGCCTGTGCCCGGAACTGCTGGCCGCAGTGGGCAAGGCGCGCAGCCCGGCGTTGGCGCAGCGCTGGTGGCAGGAAACGCAGGCGGCCTTGGTGAATGGTAGCAATGAGGTCGTACAGGCCTGAACCACCGCGTAAAGTGACCGGTTCACTTCCCCACAAGGAGTCCCGCGTGCAGGACGACCACGACGACACCGATACCCCGGGCTGGGACGCGATCAACGCCGCGCTGGCGCCGTTGTATGCAGGCCAGGAACCGCGTCATTACGGCACTGCGCTGCCGTATACGCTGGGCGGGCAGGATCCGCTGGATGGCATCAGTGTGTACTGGGCGGATGCGCCGGTGCCGCACTGGCACTACATCACCTACGGCTTCTCCGAGCTGTACGCCAAGGAGAGCAGTGATGCCGACGCCAGTGGCTACGGGTTCGAGCTCACCTTCCGCCTGGCGGCCGTAGACGGTGATAGCGCAGGCAGCACGCCGCCGGCGTGGCCGATGAACCTGCTGCAGAACCTGGCGCGCTATGTGTTCGGCAGCGGCAACGTGTTCGAGGATGGCCACCACCTCAACGCCAACGGTCCGATCGCGCTGGAGACCGGCACCCGGCTGTGCCACCTGGCCTTCATTGCCGATCCGCAGTTGCCGGCACGTGATACCACCAACGGCCACCTGCAGTTCCTGCAGCTGGTCGGCTTGACCGATGAAGAGATGGAGGCGGTCAAGCGCTGGTCCACGCGCGGCGTGCTGCAGGCGCTGCAGCCGGCGATGCCGCTGTGGATCAGTGACCTGCAGCGCGGCAATCTGCTGGACGATCCGGCGCTGGCCGCGCAGGTGCAGGCCGGCAGCGAGCGCGAGGGCTCCAGCACCGGCATGCTGTTCATCGAAACGCTTGATTGGCGACAGGAGGCCGGCATCACCACCCTGGTGCTGGGCGCCGGCCAGGTCGCCAGCGTGTGCGAACTGCTGCCGCTGCGCCTGCGCCATGGCAAATCGCTGGAACTGGTCAGCCGCGAACGGCAGTGGGAGTTCATTGCGGCCGGGGGCGGTGAAGCCAGCGAGGTGTCTGCCGACAGCGCGCGCTGGGCGCTGGATGCGGCCGGATTGCAGGCGTTGGCGAGCGTGCGTGCCGAACGCGGGATCTATCCGCTGGCAGGCGCGCTGCGCATTGAAGTGGTGCCGACCTACCTGCGCGATGCCAAGGGCGAGGTGATCCGCCAGATCGGCTGAGATCCCGTTCCCCTCGAGTCAGTTCGGAGCCGCTCGCATCGCGAGTGGCTCCACCCTCATACAGGGTCAGGCCAGGCCCTCTGCCTTCAGTGCGGCCTGCACGCCGGCGTCGGCGTCCATGCGCGCCTTGTAGGCGGCCAGGTTGTCCAGGCCGGACAGGTCGACCTTGGTGCCAGCGGCCCAGCGCAGGGTGATGTAGAAGTACGGATCGGCGTAGCTGCGGAAACCGGCCAGCCACGGCTTGTCTGCCAGCTGCTTGTCAGCGGTTTCGAACAGGCCACGCAGGCGCTTGTGCGCAGCGGCGCGGATGGCGTCGAACTGGCTTTCGTCGGCGATGAACTTGCCCGGTGCGAACAGCGGCGAGAAGGCCGGATGCACGTCCGAATTGACGAAGGCCAGCCAGCGGGTGGCTTCGGCGCGCTGGCGCGGGCTGCCGTCACCGCCGAGGCCGGCCTGCGGGTAGCTGTCGGCGATATAGCCCATGATGGCGGCGTTCTGCAGCAGCACGAAGTCGCCGTCGACCAGCGCGGGTACCGCACCGGCCGGATTGATCTTGAGGAATTCCGGACCCTTCAGGGTGTCCTTGTTCAGCAGTTCAACCTCGAACGGCTGGCCGGTCCACTGCAGGGCGATGTGGTCGGCGGTGGAACAGGCACCGGGCTTGCTGTACAGCTTCATGGGAACTCCAGGTGATGCGGGCGGGAAGCGCCCACTATCCCAGAGCCTGCCGGCGGGCGGCAACGCTGCCGCCAGCACGGATCGTTACGACTGCCGTGGCTTGAGGTTCTGCACCTTATAGAAGGTGTGATCGCCGATGGTGGCCACCTGGTAGGCGTTGCGCCAGTTCGGGCTGGCGATCGACAGCGCGGCGAAGTGGCTGGCACCGGGCACGATCTCGCGGCGCTCGCCGGCCGGCAGCGCCCAGTTGCGCTCTGCGTCGAAAGCGACGTTCATCGCCTCGCTCCACGCGGCGTCATTGCCCAGCTGGGTGCCGGGGGAGACGATGGTCGGCGCGAACTGCTTGCGCGCGGTGACCACCTGGCACATCGAGTCGCCCCACAGGCCACTGTCGAGGCGGCGCAGGGCCACCTCGGCGACGGCCTGCTGGCCGCGCAGGGTCTGGTCGCGGGCTTCCAGGTACACGGTGGTGCTCAAACACAATGAATCAGCGGCCGGCTGCGGCAACAACTGCGACAGCCAGAGAATCCAGGCCAGTTTCATATAACTCCTTGCTCCGTATGGGCCGCACCTCTTGGTTCCCGCAGCGGGGGCTGCGGGCCGGGGTACGACTTGGCGTCATGGGGAGGCGGCCATCGGGGCCGCCCCGTGGGCGGCCCCAAAAGAAACGATCAATACCGATCGAGGGGGCCGCGCCGGCTCACCGGAAACTGGCTGGTGAGCGGAAAGATGGCGCAAGGTAGGGGGGCATAGCCGAACGCATCATGAATCGACCGGCTTGACATTCAGGTTCGACAGGGGTGACGAAAATCACATTCCGCCCCCCATTCAGGCACGCATCAGAGCGCGGCGGCAACCCGGCTGCCCTGGTCGATGGCCCGTTTCGCATCCAGTTCGGCGGCCACGTCGGCGCCGCCAATCAGCTGTGCGCTGATGCCGGCGGCCTGCAGTTCGGCCTGCAGTGCGCGGTTCGGCTCCTGCCCGGCGCAGATCACCACATGGTCGACCGGCAGCAGCTGCTCGCTGCCTTCGACGCGGATGCGCAGGCCCTGGTCGTCCACGCCGAGGTACTCGACGCCACCCAGCATGCGTACGCCCTTGGCTTTCAACGTGGCGCGGTGGATCCAGCCGGTGGTCTTGCCCAGCCGCGCCCCCGGTTTGCCGGCGCTCCGCTGCAGCAGCCACAGCCGGCGCGGCGAGGCCTCGGGCTGCGGCCGGGCCAACGCGCCGCGGGCCTCGAAGGTGGCATCCACGCCCCACTCGGCCATCCAGCGCTGCGGGTCCAGCGACGGCGATTCACCGGCGTGGCTGAGGAACTCGCCGACATCGAAGCCGATGCCGCCGGCGCCGATGATCGCTGCATTGGCGCCGACTTCGACCCGGCCCAGCAGCACGTCCAGGTAGCTGACCACCTTGGCGTGGTCGGCACCGGGGAAGTCGACCTTGCGCGGGGTGATGCCGGTGGCCAGCACCACCTCGTCGAAGCCGGCCAGCTGCGCAGCGTCGGCACGGGTGCCCAGGCGCAGCTGCACCCCGGTTTCGGTCAGTTTGTGCCGGAAGTAGCGCAGGGTCTCGTAGAACTCTTCCTTGCCCGGAATACGCTTGGCCACGTTGAACTGGCCGCCGATCTCCTCGTGGGCATCGAACAGGGTGACCTGATGGCCGCGTTCGGCGGCAACCGTGGCACAGGCCAGCCCGGCCGGGCCAGCACCGACCACGGCCACCTTCTTCGGCGTGGTGGTCGGGCGGTAGACCAGCTCGGTCTCGTGGGCCGCACGCGGGTTGACCAGGCAGCTGGCCAGCTTGTTCTCGAACACGTGGTCCAGGCAGGCCTGGTTGCAGGCGATGCAGGTGTTGATCGCCTCGGCGCGGCCGGCGCGGGCCTTGTTGGCCCAGTGCGGGTCGGCCAGCAGTGGGCGCGCCAGCGACACCATGTCCGCACCGCCATCGGCCAGGATGCGTTCGGCCACTTCGGGCATGTTGATGCGGTTGGTGGCCACCAGCGGCAGCGTCACGTGCGGCTTGAGCTTGGCGGTGACGCCGGCAAAGGCCGCACGCGGCACCGAAGTGGCAATGGTTGGAATGCGCGCTTCATGCCAGCCGATGCCGGAATTGATGATCGTCGCGCCTGCGGCCTCGATGGCCTGTGCCTGCTGCACGATCTCCTGCCAGTTGCTGCCGTCCTCGACCAGGTCCACCAGCGACAGGCGGTAGATGATGATGAAGTCCGGACCGCAGGCTTCACGGATGCGGCGCACGATCTCCACCGCGAAGCGCATGCGCTGGCTGGCGTCGCCGCCCCAGCGGTCACTGCGCGTGTTGGTGCGCGGCGCGATGAACTCGTTGATGAGGTAGCCCTCCGAGCCCATCACTTCCACGCCGTCGTAGCCGGCCTCGCGGGCCAGCTTCGCGCTGCGCGCGTAGTCGCTGATATGCCGTTCGACGCCGCTGGCCGACAGCGCGCGCGGCGTGAACGGGTTGATCGGTGCCTTCAGCTTCGACGGTGCCACCGACAACGGGTGGTAGGCATAACGGCCGGCGTGCAGCAGCTGCAGGCAGATCTTCGCGCCGTGCTGGTGCGCGGCGGCGGTGAGCTGCCGATGCGGGCGCACCTCCCAGGGCCAGGACAGCTTGCCGCCGAACGGCTTCAGCCAGCCGACCACGTTCGGTGCGAAACCACCGGTGACGATCAGCCCGACGCCGCCTTCGGCGCGTTCGGCGAAGTAGGCCGCCAGCCGCGGGAAGTCGCGCGCGCGATCCTCCAGGCCGGTGTGCATCGAACCCATCAGTACGCGGTTGCGCAGCTGGGTGAAGCCCAGGTCCAGCGGGGTGAACAGGTGGGGATAGGCGCTTTCGTTGGCTGGCGACATGGTCGATACGCTTGCGTACGGAAGCGCGCAGCGTGCCGCGAAACGGCGGCCGGGGCAAGGGTTGCTTCGCTGGGTCGTGCCGGCCGCTGGCCGGGAGCGCTCGGCACATGCGTGCTGTCGCTCCCGCAATTCGCTGCGCGAACCGCGGGCCCCACTTATCGGCCTCCACGCCCCCGCGCCTGCGGCGCTGCCCCCGAACTCCGGGGGCGGTAGTGCCGGCCGCTGGCCGGGTGCGCTCTGCACATGCGTGCTGTCGCTCCCGCAATTCGCTGCGCGAACCGCGGGCCCCACTTACCGGTCTCCACGCCCCTGCGCCTGCGGCGCTGCCCCCGAACTCCGGGGGCGGTAGTGCCGGCCGCTGGCCGGGAACGCTCGGCACATGCGTGCTGTCGCTCCCGCAATTCGCTGCGCGAACCGCGGGCCCCACTTACCGGTCTCCACGCCCCCGCGCCTG
>NZ_JAOEDV010000127.1:0-7912 GCF_029837545.1 Stenotrophomonas sp. GD04024
CTGGTGGTCTTGCCCTTCAGCACGCGGTACACCCAGGTGGTGTAGGCGAGGATGATCGGCAGGAACACCGCCGTGGCCAGCAGCATGATCCACAGGGTCAGGTGGCTGGACGAGGCATCCCACACGGTCAGGCTGGAGGTGGGCTGGCTCGAGGACGGCAGCAGGAACGGGAAGATCGCAAAGCCGACGGTCAGGATGATGCCGGCGATCGCTGCACCCGAGGCGATGAAGGCCAGGCCGCCGCGACGGGCACGCAGCAGCACCGCACTGGCCAGCAGTCCGGCCAGGCCGAGCAGCGGGGCCAGGATCGTGGCCGGCATCGCGCTGTAGTTGCGCATCCAGCCACCGGCGGCGCCGAGTTCGGCGGTCTTCAGCAGCGGGTTGGTGGCGCCATCGGTGACCACCTGCGAGGTGATCTGGTAACCCGGCAGGCCGAAGGCCACCCAGGCACCGCCGACCGCGAACAGCACGAAGGCGATGATCGCGGCGATGCTGCCGAAGCGGGCGGCACGTTCGGCCACCGGGCCGTCGGTCTTGATCACCAGCATGGCGGCACCGTGCGCGACCAGCATCGACACGCTGAGCAGGCCGGCCAGCAGTGCGAAGGGCATCAGCAGGCCGAAGAACGAGCCGGTGTAGAAGATGCGCATGCTGTCATCGAAGTGGAACGGCACGCCCAGCACCACGTTGCCCACCGCCACGCCCATGATCAGCGCCGGGATGAAGCCGCCGATGAACAGCGCCCAGTCCCAGGTGTTGCGCCAGCGTTCGCTGGGCATCTTGCTGCGGAACTTGAAACCGACCGGACGCAGGATCAGCGCGAACAGGATCACGAACATCGCCAGGTAGAACCCGGAGAAGCTGACCGCATACAGCGGCGGCCAGGCGGCGAAGATCGCACCGCCACCGAGCACCAGCCACACCTGGTTGCCTTCCCAGACCGGGCCGATGGTGTTGATCACCAACCGGCGCTCGGCATCGTTGCGGGCGACGAAGGGCAGCAGCGTGCCCACGCCCAGGTCGAAACCATCCATCACGGCGAAGCCGATCAGCAGGATGCCGAGCAGCAGCCACCAGATCACGCGCAGCGTGGTGTAGTCCAGAAGAATGAAATCCATCTTGGTTCTCCTGCCTCAGGCCTGGCCGGCGGCCGGCGCCGAGGCATTGTGGGAAGCATGCGGCTGGGGCGACTGCAGCGACGGCAGCACCTCGTCCGGACCCTTGCGGATCGCCTTGAGCATCAGCTTGATCTCGACCACGATCAGCGCGGTGTAGATCGCGGTGAAGCCGGCCAGGGTCAGCACGATTTCGTGCAGGGCCAGGCCTGATGCCGCATAGAAGGTCGGCAGCACGCCATCAACCGCCCACGGCTGGCGACCGTACTCGGCCACGAACCAGCCACACTCGATGGCGATCCACGGCGCCGGCAGCGTCCACAGGGCCACCTTCAGGAACCAGCGCTTGTCCTGGAAGTTGTTGCGGCACGAGTAGTAGAAGGCCAGCGCGAAGAAGGCGATCAGGTAGAAGCCGAGGCCGGCCATCACGCGGAAGGTCCAGAACAGCGGCATCACGCGCGGCACGGTGTCCATCGCCGCCTGCGAGATCTCCTGCGGGGTGGCGTTGAGGATGTCATCGCGGTAGCGCTTGAGCAGCAGGCCGTGGCCCAGGTCCTGCCAGTGGCGATCGAACATCTCGCGCGCTTCCACGTCGTTCTTGTTGGCGCGCAGGCGTTCCAGTGCGCCGTAGGCCAGCTGGCCGCCACGCACGCGGTGCTCGGCACGCTCGACCAGCTCCAGGATGCCCGGAATCGGCTGGTTCAACGAGCGGGTGGCGATCAGGCCCATCAGGTACGGGATCTTCACCGCGTAGTCGTTCTGGTGGGTCTGCTGGTTGGGGATGCCGAAGGCGGTGAAGTCGGCCGGCGCACGCTCGGTCTCCCACATCGCTTCGATCGCAGCCAGCTTCATCTTCTGGTGTTCGCTGGCGGCGTAACCGCTCTCGTCACCCAGCACCACCACCGACAGCGAGGACAGCAGGCCGAACGCTGCGGCCACCGCGAACGAGCGACGGGCCAGGTCCTTGTGCTTGTTGCGCAGCAGGAACAGGGCGCTGATCGCCATCACGAACACCGCACCGGTTACGTAACCGGCGCTGACGGTGTGCACGAACTTGGCCTGTGCCACCGGGTTGAACACCACCGCCATGAAGTCGACGACTTCCATGCGCATGGTTTCCGGATTGAACACTGCACCGGTCGGGTTCTGCATCCAGCCGTTGGCGATCAGGATCCAGATCGCCGACAGGTTGGTGCCCAGCGCCATCAGCCAAGTCACCATCAGGTGCTTGACCTTGCTCAGGCGGTTCCAGCCAAAGAAGAACAGGCCGACGAAGGTGGCTTCCAGGAAGAACGCCATCAGGCCTTCGATGGCCAGCGGCGCACCGAAGATGTCACCCACGTAGTGGCTGTAGTAGGACCAGTTCATGCCGAACTGGAATTCCATCACGATGCCGGTGGCGACGCCCATGGCGAAGTTGATGCCGAACAGGACGCCCCAGAACAGGGTCATCCTGCGCCAGATCTCCTTGCCGGTCATCACGTACACGCTCTCCATGATGGCCACCATGAAGGACAGGCCGAGGGTGAGCGGTACGAATAGGAAGTGGTACATCGCGGTCAGCGCGAATTGCAGCCGCGACAGTTCTACGACTGTCTGATCAATCATGGCCTGGCTACCTCGTTGGATAGTGCCGTTGCAGGTGGCGGGAAGGGTGGTCTACGACGTGAATGATGTGACCGACTACTTCAAACAGCCTTGATCCAGATCAATGTATGAACAGGTGACCCGGTTGATCGTATGCCAACCTGATGAAGACTGCGACTGCCGGCCGCAGGGGCCGGCTATTGCCTGCGCCTACAATGCCGTGTCTCCCCCGCTGCCCGTGAAGACCTCTTGAGCGCTGCCGAAACAACCCCCGACGGCCTTTCCCAGGAAGCCGAAACGACCCGCCAGCGGCGCGCCCGCACTGCGTGGCTGGCCGATCTGGCGCGGCCCGCCCGGGGCCGCCAGCGCCTGGCGGCGCTGTGCATCAGCCTGTCCGGGGCGCTGTTGATCGGCCAGGCCGCCGCCATTGCCTGGCTGGTGCAGCAGGTGCTGGTGGAACGCGCGCCGCTGGCGTCGGGCCTGCCGGTGCTGGGCGGACTGGCGCTGATCCTGGTGCTGCGCACGCTGCTGGGCAGCGCCACCCAGGCCGCAGCCGGTGATGTGGCCGATGCTGCGCGGCTGGCACTGCGCGAGCGTGTGTTCGCGCGCCTGCTGGGCCATGGCCCGCTGTGGCTGCGCCAGCGTCGCACCGGCGAGCTGGGCGAACTGGTGCTGCATCACGGCGATGCGATCGAGAATTATTACAGCGGCTTCCTGCCGGTACGCACCGAGGTGGTGGTGGTGCCGCTGCTGATCCTGGCCGCAGTGGCCTGGGTCGACTGGGTGGTGGCGCTGATCCTGTTGTTCACCGCGCCGCTGGTGCCGTTCTTCATGATGCTGGTCGGGTGGGGCGCTGAAGCGGCCGGTCGCGCCCAGCTGGGGGAACTGGCGCGGATGAGCGGCCACTTCGCCGATCGCATCAAGGGCCTGGGCCTGCTGCGCCTGTACGGCCGTGGCGAAGCCGAACTGGCTGGCGTGGAGGCCGCCGCCGAAGGCGTGCGCCTGCGCACGCTGAAGGTGCTGCGGATCGCGTTCCTGTCATCCACGGTGCTGGAATTCTTCGCCTCGGTGAGCGTGGCGATGGTTGCGCTGTACCTGGGCCTGAGCTACCTCGGCATGATGTCGTTGCATGCAGCGGTGCCGACGCTGGGCGCCGGCCTGTTCTGCCTGCTGCTGGCCCCGGAGTTCTACGCACCACTGCGGCGGTTGGCGGCGCACTACCACGACCGTGCCAACGCCCTGGCGGCGGCCGCCGAAGTGGAGCGCCTGCTGCAGTCGCTGCCCGACGAACAGGGCCTGCTCCTCGACAACGAGGGCGCCGCGCTGGCGGTGGAGCCGGCCGAGGCCGCCTTGCCGCCGCTGCGCGCGCAGGGGCTGGTACTGCGTCCGCTGGGCGCACCGCACGATGTGCTGCAGGATCTGGATGTACTGCTGGAACCGGGCCAGCGGCTGGCCCTGGTGGGCCCCAGCGGGTCTGGCAAGAGCACGTTGCTGGAAGCGCTGGCCGGCTGGTTGCCGCCACGCGCCGGCAAGCTGCAGCTGCGCCCCGGCGTGCAGGTGGCCTATGCCAGCCAGCGTCCCTACCTGTTCCACGGCAGCATTGCCGACAACCTGCGGTTGGCCGACCCCGGTGCCAGCGATGCACGGCTGCGCGCGGTCGCCGAGGCGGCGCAGGTGCTGCAGTTCGCGCAACGACTGCCGCAGGGGCTGGACACGGTGATCGGCGAGCGCGGCTTCGGCCTGTCCGGTGGCGAAGCGCGCCGCATCGGCCTGGCGCGCCTGCTGCTGCGCGACCCGCAGGTGCTGCTGCTGGACGAGCCGACCGCCTTCCTCGATGCCGATACCGAAGCCGCGCTGCTGCGCAGCCTGGCCGCGTATGCGCGGGGCCGCAGCGTGGTGGTCGCCACCCACAGCCCGGCGGTGATCGCCTGGGCCGACCGTTGCCTGCTGCTGCCGGAAGGACGCCTGGTCGAGCCGGCACAGGCGGTGCGCGCATGAGCCGTTCACCCGATTCACTGCGTGCAGTGTTCCTGCGCCATCGTCCGCGTCTGCTGCTGACGATGCTGCTGCTGTGGACCACGATGCTGGCCGGCACCGCGCTGCTGGGCCTGTCCGGTGGTTTCCTTACTGCGGCTGCGCTGGCCGGTGCCGCCGGGCTTGGCCAGGGCTTCAATTTCTTCTCGCCCTCGGCCGGCATCCGCGGCCTGACCATGGCACGCATCGTGTCGCGCTATTTCGAGAAACTGGTTGGACACGACGCCACCCTGCGCATTGCCCGCGACCTGCGCGTGTGGTTCTTCCGCCGCGCGCTGCCACTGGCGCCGGCACGGTTGGGGGCCACGCGTACCGGCGACCTGCTGGCACGCCTGCTCGGTGACATCGGTGAGGTGGATGGCCTGCTGGTGCGTGCCATAGGGCCCTTGGTGGCGCTGGGTGCGTTGTCGCTGGTCGCGGTGGTTTCAGCAGCGCTGATCCTGCCGTCGGCGGCCGTGCTGCTGGCGGTGCTGGCATTGCTGATCGCCGTCGGTGTGCCGTGGCTGGGCGTGCGCGGTCGCGATGATGAAGAAGCAGACCGCGCCGCGCATCGCGCCGCGTTGCGCACCGCTGCATTCGAAGGACTGGAAGGGGCCGGGGATCTGGCCGCGCTGCATGCCGATGCAGCGTGGCAGTTGAAGGTGCGGGTAGCAGCCAAGCAGCTGGCCTCGCGCGACCGTCGCCGGCGCTGGCGCCTGATCGCAGCCTCGACCCTGCATGGCCTGGTGGCTGGGCTCGGCCTGGTGGCGATGCTGGCGTTGGCCCTGCATGCGGCCGAACAGCAGCGCATCGCGCCGGAAATGGCCGCCGGCCTGGTGTTCCTCACCGTGGCGTTGATCGAGTTGTGGGCGGGCATGGGCCTGGCCTGGCAGTCGCTGCAGTCCGGGCGCATCGCCGCCGATCGCTTGCAGGCCATCGTCGAGCAATCGCCAACGGTGGAGGATCCGTCGACGCCGCACGCCGTACCACAGGCGGCGCGCGTGCATTGGGACGATGTGCATTTCCAGTGGCCGGGCGCGGCGCGGCCGGTGCTGTCCGGCCTGCAGCTGACCCTGGCACCGGGCGAGCGCATCGCGATCCGTGGCGACAGCGGCAGCGGCAAGACCACCTTGTCCAGCCTGCTGCTGCGGCTATGGGATCCGCAGCAGGGGCGAATCACCTACGGCGGCCGCGACCTGCGCGATTTCGCCCAGGCCGAGTGGCATCGGCAGCTGGCGTGGCTGCCGCAGAACGCGCCGGTGTTTGCCGGCACGGTGGCCGAGAACCTGCGGCTGGGTGATCCCGACGCCAACGACGTCGAGCTGTGGGCAGTACTACGCCGGGTACGCCTGGCCGAATGGGCCGAGCGCAATGGCGGCCTGCAGGCCTGGGTTGGTGAGAACGGTGCGACGATGTCGGCCGGGCAGGCGCGGCGCCTGGCACTGGCGCGCGCGCTGTTGCGCAATGCGCCGATCCTGTTGCTGGACGAACCGACCGAGGGGCTGGACGTGGATACCGCACGCGCGCTGCTGCAGGACCTGTCCGGACTGCTGGACGGTCGCAGCCTGCTGATGATCACCCATGATGATCTGCCCGACGGCGTGGTCGATGCGCAGTACCGGTTGCGTGACGGGGTTCTGATCCGCGAACCGTGAATGGTAGTGCCGGCCAGCGGCCGGCACTACCGATTGCGAGCGTTACCGCGAGAATTCGCGCAGCATCACCGCAATCGAGGCCACGTTGGCCAGCACGCACAGCCAGAACACCCACTGGAACGCCGCCTTGCGGTGCTTGTGACGAAACAGGGCCTGGCCCAGCAGCGCGCCTGGCCAGCCCCCGGCGAAGGCCAGCAGCTGCAGGGTGCGCTCGGGAATGCGCCATTGCTTTCGCTGCGCCGCACGCTTGTCATGGCCATACAGCCCGAACGACACCACGCTGGCCAGCAGGCACCAGCCGCCCAGCCACAGTGGCAGCACGCCGCTGACCATCAGCGCGATCAGCGCACCGAAGGCGGCGAGCCCGAGATTGCGCCGCCACGCCACTTACAGCGCGTCGAGGAAGCCGCGCACGGCCGGGCCGAAACGCTCGAAATCAACAAGGAACGCATCGTGGCCCTGCGGCGACTCCAGGCCGACGAAGCGCGCATCGGCACCGCCGGCACGCAGGCCGTCGGCGACCTGTTGCTGCTGCTGCACCGGGAACAGGATGTCGGTGTTGGCGCCGATCGCCAGCGCCTTTTCCACCCGGATCTTCGCCAGGCCGGCCAGCACATCGCCATCGGCGTACTCGGCCAGATCGAACCAGTCCATCGAGCGGCTCAGGTACAGGTAGCAGTTCGGATCGAAGAAGCGCACGAAGCGCCGCGCGTGGCCTTCCAGGTAACTTTCCACCTGGAATTCGAGGCCGAACGGATCATCGTCGGCCTGGTCCGAATCCAGCCGCACGCGGCCGAAGCGACCATCCCATTCCAGCGCCGAGCGATAGGTGATGACGCCCAGCTTGCGCGCCATGCGCATGCCCGACTCGGGATACTCGGCATCGTCGTAGTGGCCGCCGTTCCAGCGCGGGTCGAGGCGGATCGCCTCGCGCTGCAGCGAGCGGATCGCGATCGAGAACGGCAATGCCTGCGCGCTGCCGGAAATGTTGATATGGCTGCGCGCGATGCCCGGGTGCAGCATCAGCACCGCCAGTGCGGTCATGCCGCCCATCGAGTTGCCGACCACGCAGGCCAGCTGCGCGATGCCCAGCGCGCGCACCACCTCGATCGCGGCGCGCGCGCCGTCCTCGATCGACAGCTCGGGGAAATCGAGGCGGTAGGGTTCACCGGTAGCGGGGTTGAGCGAGGCCGGACCGGTCGAGCCCTTGCAGCTGCCCAGCGAGTTCACGCACACCACGAACCAGCGATCGGTATCGATCGGCTTGCCGGGCCCGACCATCGCCTCCCACCAGCCCGGTGCCGGGTTGGCATCGTTGGCTGCGGCATGCGCGTCCGGTGACAGGCCGGTCACGATCAGGATCGCATTGCTGGCATCGGCGGCCAGCGTTCCCCAGGTTTCGTAGGCCACGCGTGCGCCATGCAGTGCGCCACCGCGCTTGAACGGGAATGGCGAGGGCAGGGCGTGGAAGCGGGTGCCGGGCGGGATGAATTCGGTCATGCAGTCATTCTAGCGGGGCCGCATGTGGAGCTGGCGACACGC
>NZ_JAOEDV010000128.1:0-7223 GCF_029837545.1 Stenotrophomonas sp. GD04024
CCCCGGGGAAAGGACGCCATGCCTGTTGCCATGACCACCCGCTGGCTGGCCATTGCCCGCCGCCATCCCTCGGCCTGGCTGCTGGGTGCACAACTGCTGGCGGTGCTGCTGTATCCCGCCCTGGATGACACCGCCGCCGGCCGCGCGGCGCTGGGCATGTTCGGGATGGCGGTGCTTGGCCTTGCCCTGTGGGTGGTGCAGCGCAGTCCGTTGGGCACCTGGCTGGCGCTGCTGCTGGCGATCCCCTCGGTAGTGTTCTCGCTGGCCGGCGCCCTGCTGGACCGCAGCGCGCTGCTGACCACGGCGCAGCTGCTGGAGAGCCTGCTGTACTTCTACACGGCCGGTGCGCTGATCGCCTACATGCTGCAGGACCATAAAGTCACCCGCGATGAGCTGTTTGCGGCCGGCGCGACTTTCACCCTGCTGGCCTGGGCTTTCGCGTTTACGTTCGCGGTGTGCCAGCAGTGGTACCCGGGCAGTTTCCAGGGCACGGGCGAGGGGCCGCAGCGCAGCTGGATGGAATTGCTTTATCTGAGCTTCAGCTTGTTGTCCGGGGTGGGATTGAGCGATGTGGTGCCGCTGCATCCGCAGGCGCGGGCACTGGTCATGCTGGAACAGTTCGCGGGCGTCATGTATGTCGCGCTGGTGGTTTCACGACTGGTCGGACTGACGATGCTCCGGCGCATGTGAAAATGAACGCCAGATAAAAATTTCGCGCCCACAGGGGCGCGAATGGTGATGCAGATTATGTGAATGCGTCGGCGAGAGAGAGCCTGAGTGTCGACCCCGTCATAGGCGGGGTAACCGGCTTAGGCTAATATCGGTACGCGTAATTGTTTTTGCGGTATGCGCCGATGCTTTGTGCGGAATCTGGCTTTTTGTTGTCCCTGCATGGGGACGGTATCGCTGGTGAAACCTGCCCAGGCCCGTCCCTACTGTATATCGGAAAATGAACAGCAGCGAAACACAGCCGCCCGAGGCCGACCGCATCCAGGTTGGCGAATGTGTCGTCACTTTGTCCTCGCGAGAGGTCGAAGTTGCGGGTGCGCGTCGTCCACGCCGGCTGACACCGAAGGCGCTGGGTGTGCTGCGCGTGCTGCTGCGGCAGCCCGGCCGGGTGGTCACCCGCGAGGAGCTGTTTGCCGAAGTGTGGCCTGACACGCTGCCGACCAACGACGTGTTGACCCAGGCGGTCACGCAGCTGCGCAAGGCGTTTGCCAACGACGACGACAACGGCCAGGCCTATATCGAGACCATCGCCAAGAGCGGCTACCGGCTGCTGGTACCGGTCCAGGTGCTGGAAGCGCCCGAGCCTGCGATGGAGATCGGTGAGATCGCGGATCCGCCGCTGGCGCTGGCAGGCGCCGCAGGCGTGGTTCCCGTCGGCATCGCGGTGCCGGCACCGGGCCTGCGCCGGACCTGGCGCCAGGTCCGGCGCAAGGTGCTGCTGGTGGCAGGCCTGTTGATGCTGGCGGCGGTGATTGTGCTGACGTTGCTGCTGCTGCGCCGGGCCCCGGTGGCGAGTTCGCCGGTGGATGCGGCTGTCGAGAACGGTGTCCGCGTGATCGGCAGCCCGCAGCGGCCCTACCGGCTGATTACCGCGACCAGTGGTTTTGAGACCTATCCAACACTCTCCCCCGATGGTTCCCAGGTCGCCTACGAAGGTGCCAACGAGGACGGCAAGGGCGGCGGAGCGGTCAAGGTGCAGACCTCGGGCAATGCGCCCGCGCGCCAGTTGCTGGCCCCCCCGGTGGGCGCCAGCGATCGTTTTCCCAGCTGGTCGCCGGATGGCCGCGAGATCGCCTTTGCACGATTCAGTGCCGAAGGCGGCTGCCAGGTGCTGATTGCCAGCGCTACGGGCGGCGCGCTGCGCCAGGCGACACGCTGTGACGGCACCGAACTGCTCAGTTTCGACTGGACCCCCGACGGCCGTGGGCTGGTATTCGGCAGCATGGTCGGGCGGTATGCGCATCGCGGCATCCGGGTGCTGGACCTGGCCAGTGGTCAATGGAATGCCCTGGACTACAGCGTCGATGCGGACGACTTCGACTATGCGCCGCGCTACTCGCCGGACGGCAAGTGGCTGGTGTTCGTGCGTAATCCGCAGATGGGCGACCTGTGGCGGATGCCGGCCGGTGGCGGCGTCCCGGAGCAGCTGACCAACGAAGCGGCCGAGCAGCGGGGCTGGGCGTGGGTCGATGATGGCCGCACCATCGTGTTCGGGCGGCGTGTCGACAGCGAGGCGCGCCTGTACTACCTCGATGTTGAACGCCGCACGCTGCGTGACGCCGGCCTGGACGATGCGCAGTGGCCTGCGGTGTCGCGGCATGGCGGGGTGCTGGCGTTCGTCCACCGGCGTGCGCAGTTCGGTGTGTTCAAGGTGCCGACCGATGGCGGCAGCGCGCAGCGCCTGTTCGCTTCCAGTGGCCGCGATGGCCAGCCGATGGCAGCGCCCGATGGCCGGCAGCTGGTCTTCACCTCCGATCGTTCCGGCAGTTTCGATCTGTGGTGGGCCGACATGCAGCGGCCGGACTCGTTGCGGCCGATCGAGGGCCTGCGGCCAGAGGGGCGGCAGGCACCCGACTGGGCCGCCGACAGCCGTCACCTGCTGGTGGTGGGGCGCGATGAGCACGGGCGCACGGTGATCTACGAGATCTCACCGCGTGATGAGCGCCTGCAGGCGTTGCCGGTACCGGTGGAGCAGCCGCTGCAGGCCCTGTACGGTGCAACCGAGGACCAGCTGCTGGTGGTTGAACGCGATGCGGACCAGCGCACCCGGTTGAGCCTGTTCGATCGCAGTATCCAGCCCTGGCGCCGGCTGGCCAGCATCGACGGGGTATCGCAGGCCCGTTTCGATCGTGGCAGCGGGCGGGTGCTGTTCACGCGCCTGGCGGCTGGCGGACTGTGGTCGGTCGATCCGGCGCTTTCGTCGGCCAGCGTGCGCCAGATCAGCGAGGACCGGCCGAGCCGCTGGCGTTATCGCACCTGGACGGTCGCCGGCAGTGGCGCTGTCGGCTACCTGGGAACCTCTACCCGGTGTGGCACGACCCTGGTCCGCATCGAGGCCGGTGTCGAGGCCCCGGAGCGTTGCCTGGATGCACAAAGGCTCAGCGCGGGCAACGGGATCAGTGCCAGCGCCGATGGTCGTGATCTGTACGTGGCACTGGCCGTGAGCGATGGTGCCGACATCGGCGTCATGCAGCTGCCTCCGCCGGCGCCGACGTTGTTTCCGGCGTTCTCCAGGCTTTTGATTTTCAAGAAGAATTTTTCTTCGTAATTTTTTCGTGCCGTTCTCGCCGCGAATTCGTGGCGATCTCGGCAGACTTTCCTGACGCGCTGCCGCCCGATTGGGCAAAACGGAGGCCTGTACTAGGCAAATCCATGGTGCCCCCATGCGTCAACTCTCGCTGGCCGATCGCGGCCAAACCGTCTCTCTCGACAAGTCCCTCGATGAAGGTACGCCGACCTGCCTGGGCGTCGCCCGGCTGGGCAGCCTGCAGACGGCGGGAAGCAGCTTCACGGTGTGGATGCAGGTGCGTGGCAGTTCCTGGGTCGAAGCCAAGGAAGGTCGCTTCCGGCTGCGCCAGGGCGAGTGGATCGCATTCGAGAAGGAGTCCCGGCCGCTGGTGCAGGCCGGCCGCAACGGGTTGTGCGTGGGCCTGAACCTGAACGTCGAAGCGCTGCGGGTGCTGACCGAGATGGCCGACTGTGGCCTGTATGCCGGTCGTGGCCGCCTGAACCGCAGCGACGCCCGGGTGGGCCTGCGGCTGTGGCGCGATGCGCTGGCCAGTGCCCAGCCGGCCCATGCACTGAGGCCGCTGCTGCTGCATCTGGCAAGCCTGCAGCGGGGCCTGGCCGAGAACGTGCAGCGCTGCCCGGGGCGCTCGCGCAGCCGCAAGCGCCAGGTGTTCGGGCGCATGCAGCGCGCAAGGCTGTACCTGGAGGGCAACAGCCATCGCGTGGTGCGCATCGGTGAGTTGGCCGAGCTGACCAACTTCTCCAGCTGGTATCTCTCCAAGACCTTCCAGAGCCTCTACGAAGAGAGTCCTCAGTCGCTTTCGGCACGGTTGCGCCTGGAACGGGCCGCCGATCTGCTGCGTGACACCGACATGATGGTGGGTGAGGTCGCCGCTGCCAGCGGATTCGACAACTGCTGCAGCTTCGCCCGCGCCTTCCGCGCCCGCTATGGCCAGTCCGCTTCACGCTTCCGCGAAAACGGCGGGGTTCTGCCGCCACATTCTGCAAAGTCTCTGGTTGGGTCGCGCAAATACAGCGTCGCAACGCAATCGTAACGTGCTGGGGTGTTTTAACACGCTGCTAACACGTACCTTGGAGAGATAGATGAACGTTTGTAATCCCGCAGTGCGGCTCGGCCTGCTGCCCGCCGGCATCGCGCTGGCGCTGGCGCCGGCCTTTGCTTCCGCCCAGGAAGCGAAGGCCACGACCGACCTGGACCGCATTTCGGTCACCGGCTCGCGCATCCGCCAGGCGAGCATGGAAACCGCGCAGCCCGTGATCGCGCTGCAGCGCGCCGACATCGAGAAGCAGGGCTTCACCAGCGTCGGCGATATCGTGCAGAACCTGTCGGCGACCGGTTCGCCGGCCATCAGCCGTGCCGACGCCCTGACCTCGGGCGAAGAAGTGGGCGGCCAGTACGTCGACCTGCGCGGCCTGGGCCCGGAGCGCACCCTGGTGCTGCTGGACGGCAAGCGCATGGGCGTCAGCACCGGCGGCTACACCGACCTGGCTTCCATCCCGACCTCGGTGGTCGAGCGCATTGAAGTGCTGACCGACGGCGCCTCGGCGATCTACGGCTCCGACGCCATCGCCGGCGTGATCAACATCATCACCCGCAAGAACTTCGACGGCCTGGAAGCCAGCGTCTACGGCGGCCAGTACGGCCAGGGCGACGGCGAGAAGCAGGTCTACAACTTCGTCTACGGCCAGACCGGTGAGCGCGGCTCGATCACCTTCGGTGCCGAGTACAGCAAGGAAGATCCGGTCTGGGCGAAGGATCGTTCCTTCAGCCGCTACCCGAACGGTCGCTTCCACCCGAACCCGACCGATTCGGATGCCAACGGCTGGTCGCCGGCGTCCAACCACGGCGTGCTGATTGATGACATGGGCACCCCGAAGGACGCGAACGACGACGTCTGGTACACCCGTGGCAACAACGGCTCGGGCAACACCATGGCCGATTTCCGCGAGTTCGGCACGGCTGACTACACCAATGCCAGCCAGGAAATGTGGCTGCAGAACAAGCTGACCCGTCGTTCGGTGTTCGCCAATGGCAACTACGACCTGACCGACAACATCCGCGCCACCGCGAACGTGCTGTACACCAAGCGTACGGCCACCCAGCAGATCGCCGGCTACCCGTACCAGTCCGAGGTCTACGGCACCCCGCTGTCGGCCGACAGCATCTACAACCCGCTGGGCAAGGACGCGGAATTCATCCGTCGTACCTCCGAAGTGCCGCGTCAGACCGAATCCGAGCAGGAGACCTTCCGCTTCTCGGCCGGCCTGGAAGGTTCGTTCGAGTTCGGCGACAAGTTCTGGGACTGGGACGTGGGTTACGTCTACAACCAGAACAAGGGCGTGAAGACCGGCACCGGCAACCTGTTCATCCCGAACGTGCAGAATGCGGTCGGCCCGTCCTTCATGGACGGCGACGTTGCCCGTTGCGGCACCCCGGGCCACGTCATCGCCGGCTGCACCCCGTGGAACCCGCTGGCACCGTACGGCTCGACCGGCAACGGCTCGCTGGCCGATCCGGCCCTGCAGGCCTACCTGTACCTGCCGAGCCACGATACCTACACCAACACCACCAAGGCCTACAGCGCCAACATCGGTGGCTCGCTGTTCTCGCTGCCGGCCGGTGAGCTGGCCATCGCGGCCGGTTACGAGCACCGCGAAGAAAGCGGCGAGTACAACCCGGATGCGCTGCTGCAGTCGGGCCTGAGCACCGACCTGGCCGGCAAGCCGACCAAGGGCAGCTACAAGCTCGACGAGTTCTACGTCGAACTGAACGTGCCGGTGCTGGCCGACATGCCGTTCGCCAAGGAGCTGTCGCTCGACATGGCCGGCCGCTACTCGGACTACAACACCTTCGGTGACACCATCAACAGCAAGTTCGGCCTGAAGTGGAAGCCGATCGACGACCTGCTGGTGCGTGCGACCTACTCGACCGGCTTCCGCGCCCCGAGCATCTCCAACATGTACGGTGGCACGTCGCAGACCTTCGACGCCTACACCGATCCGTGCGACAGCAGCTTCGGCTCGGCCGCGCGCAACCCGTCGGTTGCCGCAGCCTGCCAGGCGGGCGGCGTTCCGGCCAACTTCCGCCAGATCACCTCCGGCGGTGCGCAGTCGACCGGCCCGGGCACCCAGTCCTACAGCGCCTTCGAGTCGGGCTCCAACCCGGAACTGAAGCCGGAAACCTCCAAGACCTGGACCGCAGGCCTGGTGTACAGCCCGAACTTCGTGCAGGGCCTGGACGTCAGCCTCGACTGGTGGAAGATCCGCATCAACAACGTGATCGCCGCCGAGTCGGTGACCTCGATCCTCAACCAGTGCTACGTGCTGGGCGTGGCGTCGGCGTGTGAGCGTTTCGAACGCGGCACCGACGGCCGCACCGTCAACCAGGTGGTCGACGTCACCCGTACCCTGATCAACGGTGGTTACCAGGAAACCGCAGGTTACGACCTGGGCGTCAAGTACCGCCTGCCGGAGTTCTCCTTCGGCAAGTTCGTCATCGACTGGAAGACCACCTACGTCGATTACCTCGAGTACAAGCGTGACAACGAGGCCGAAACCCCGGTCGAGCAGCACACCAGCTGGGCGACCGGCGATTGGGGTGCCAACTTCCGCGTCCGTTCGAACCTCAATGTCGACTGGACCCTGGGCAACCTGGGCGTGAACTGGGGCGTGCGTTACTACTCGGGCATGAAGGAGCCGTGCTCCTACGATACCGAGTGCAACCTGCCTGACTTCACCTCGGCCTATACCCTGGGCCAGCCGAGCCGAAAGGTCGGTTCGAACACCTTCCACGACGTGCAGGTGCGTTACAACCTGCCGTGGCAGGCCACTGTCTCGCTCGGTGCCAACAACGTGTTCAACCACGAAGGCCCGGTCATGTACAGCCAGCCGAACTCGAGCTTCTCCTACTACGGTGGCTTCGATATCGGTCGCTTCTACTACATGAAGTACACCCAGCGCTTCTG
>NZ_JAOEDV010000129.1:0-6807 GCF_029837545.1 Stenotrophomonas sp. GD04024
TTACGGAAACCGCAGTTCCACCACGCCCTCATGCGGCAGGCTCACCTTCACCGGTGTGCTCTGCAGGTCGTCCTCGCTGCGGTTGGCGCTGCCGCTGCGCGAAATGCGTGCCAGCACTTCCACTTCGCGATGCGCCGACAGCGGCGCGGTCGGCATCGGGCTGTCGCCGTCGCCGAGCCCGACCGTGGCCGGGAAGTCCGCCAACGGGAGTTTGCGCGCGGCCACCGGCATCGGCGGCCCACCCACGGCGCGGGCCAGCACGAACACCTGGGTGCTGGCCGGCCACTCCGAGCCCTGCAACGCAGGCAGCTGTACGCGCACCTGCAGCAGTGCCGGTGGCGGCGCAGCGGTTGCATCGGGCGCCTGGCCTGCGGCGTCGCGGGCGATGGCGATCTGTGCCTGCAGTGCCTGCGCAGCGCCCGGCTCCAGCCGCGGCAGCAGGCCGCTCCAGATATCGGCGGCCTCGGCATTCCGGCCGCGCTGGCGCAGCGCGATGCCGAGCAGCCAGCTGGCGCGCTCGGCGTCCGGGGCCAGCGTGCGTGCCTGCTGCAACCAGCCGATTGCGGTGTCATCGAACTGTTTTCCGGGGTCGGCCTGGGCACGTGCCTGTGCGGCTTCCACCAGCACGCCGGGGTCGTCCGGAGCCAGTGCGGCAGCACGTGCGAAGGCCTCTGCGGCGGCGACGGCATTGCCCAGCTCGGCCTGCGAACGGCCCAGCAGTGCCCAGCCATCGGCCCGCTGCGGGTCGCGCTTGAGTGCATCCTGCAACGCCTGTACGCCATCGCGCAGCGTCGCGACCGACGGCGCCGGCTGTACCTGCGCGGCGCGCGGGTCACCCACCAGCAGGTACAGGCAGGCGCCGGCCACACCGAGTGCCAGCACGCCCACGGCGAAACCTCTGCGGCCGCGGTGGCGCAGGGGCCACAACACCAGCGCCGCCATCAATATGGCAACCAGACCGGCCAGCACCGGCAGCCAATGACTCACCATCCCTCTCCTTCGTCGGCCTGGCTGGCCGGCGTGGCGGCAACCGTGCGGCCACGCCGCCGGACGATGCCGAACACCACCAGCGCACCGGCCCCCAGCACCAGCAGCGGGCCGCCCCACAGCAGCCAGGTACCCGGCTGCAGCGGTGGCTGGTACAGCACGAACTCACCATAGCGAGTCACCAGGAACTGCTTGATCTGCGCGTCGTCGTGGCCCTGCTGCATCAGCTGCAGTACCTCGCGGCGCAGGTCCTGCGCGATCTGCGCGTTGGAATCGGCCAGCGACTGGTTCTGGCACTGCACGCAGCGCAGCTGTGCGGCCAGGTCATGGAAGCGACGCTCCTCGGCGTCATCGCGGAACTGCAGGGGCTGCGGATCGTGCAGCGGCTGCTGGGCCAGCGCGGCCAGCGGCAGCAGCAAAAGCAGCAGCGTCAGCAGCCAGCGCATCGGCTCAGGGCGCCGTGTGCAGCGTGCTGCCGGCACTGCCCTGGGCCTTCTCGATCTTCTCCAGCGCCGGAATCAGTTTCTCGTCCACCACGCGCTGGTTCATCGCGCCGCTGTACTTCCAGCGCACGATGCCGCTGCCATCGACCAGGAAGGTTTCCGGTGCGGCGGTCACGCCCCAGTCGATCGCGGTGCGGCCTTCAACATCGCTGAGCACCACCATGAAGGGATTGCCCAGCTGTTCCAGCCAGTGCAGCGCGTCGGTCGGATCGTCCTTCCAGTTGTAGCCGATCACGCGCACGCGCTTGCTCTCGGCGAAGCGGGTCAGCACCGGGTGTTCCTCGCGGCAGGCCGCGCACCAGCTGCCCCACACGTTCAGCAGGTAGGGCGCGCCGCGCAGGTCGTCGCTGTGCACGATCATTTCCGGGTCATGCAGCACCGGCAGCGCAAACGCCGGCGCCGGCTTGTCGATCAGGGCCGAGGGCAGCACGTCGCGCTGCGGATCGCCCGATTTCATCACCCCGTAGATCATCAGCCCGAGCAGGCCGAAGAAGAACAGCACGCCGATCACGATGGCTACCGGCGGCAGCGGGCGGGAGGGGCGCGGGGCGGGGGACTCGGACATGGGAACTCCTACGGACGACGGAAACGGCGGTCGGCGGCGGTGATGAATCCGCCCAGGGCCATCAGCAGCGCGCCCAGCCAGATCCAGCGCACGAACGGCTTGATGTGTACCCGTACCGCCCATGCATTGTTGCCCAGCGGCTCGCCCAATGCCACGTAGACATCACCGTCGAAGCGTGCATCGATGCCGGCCTCGGTCATCACCTGGCCACCGCTGGCGTACTGGCGCTTCTCCGGATGCAGCAGCGCCAGCTCGCGGCCGTTGCGGAACACCCGCAGATGGCCGCGGTCGGCGATGAAATTGGGGCCTTCGCGATGGTCCACGCCTTCGAAGCGCACTTCATGGCGGCCGACCACCAGCTGCTGGCCCGGTGCCAGCGCCACTTCACGCTGCACATTCAGCGCTTCCACCAGCAAGGCGCCAGCCAGGAACAACGCGATGCCGGCGTGGGCGACGATCATGCCGAGCATCTCGGCGGTGAAGCGGCCGTTGCCGCGCAGCCGCTGCCAGACAAAACGCGCGGTACCGAACCCGACCCAGGCCGCTGCGGCCACGCCGAGGCCGGCCTTCCAGCCATTCTGCGGCGCCTGCCACCAGGCCAGCGCGCCGAGCACGATGGCCAGTGCCAGCCACGGTGCCAGCAGCGCGAAGGCGCGCGATGGCTGGTCGCGCTGCCACTTCACCAGTGGGCCGAACGGCAGCAGCAGGATCATCGGTGCCATCAGCAGCAGGAACAGGCTGCCGAAGTAGGGCGGGCCGACCGAGATCTTGCCCAGCGACAGCGCATCGGCCAGCAGCGGGTACAGCGTGCCCAGCAGCACCATCGCGCAGGCGGTGGCCAGCAGCAGGTTGTTGGCCAGCAGCAGGGTTTCGCGCGAGGTGGCGGTGAAGCCGCGACGCGGATCGTCGGCGTCCACGCTCAGCTGGCTGGCGCGCAGCGCATACAGCAGCAGGCTGCCACCGACCAGCACCGACAGGAACACCAGGATGAACAGGCCGCGCGAAGGATCGGCGGCGAACGAATGCACGCTGGTCAGCACGCCGGAGCGCACCAGGAAGGTCCCCAGCAGCGACAGCGCGAAGGCGGCGATCGCCAGCAGCAGGGTCCAGCTGCCGAAGGTACCGCGCTTTTCGGTGACCGCCTGCGAGTGGATCAGTGCCGCACCGACCAGCCACGGCATGAAGCTGGCGTTCTCCACCGGGTCCCAGAACCACCAGCCGCCCCAGCCCAGCTCGTAGTAGGCCCACCAGCTGCCGAGCGCGATGCCCAGGGTCAGGAAGCCCCAGGCGACGTTGGTCCAGGGCCGCGTCCAGCGCAGCCAGCGCGCGTCGACACGGCCTTCCAGCAGCGCCGCCACCGCGAACGCGAACTGTACCGCGAAGCCAACGTAGCCCAGGTACAGCATCGGCGGGTGGATGATCAGCCCCGGGTCCTGCAGCAGTGGATTGAGGTCGCGGCCTTCCAGTGGCGTCGGATTCAGGCGCAGGAACGGGTTGGAGGTGAAGATCAGGAAGGCGAGGAAGCCGACGCTGACCACACCCATCACCGCCAGTACGCGCGCCTGCACCGGTGCCGGCAGGTGCCGCGAGAACAGCGCTACCGCGCCGGTCCACAGCGCCAGTACCAGCGCCCACATCAGCAGCGAGCCTTCGTGCGCACCCCACACCGCCGAATAGCGGTAGATCATCGGCAGCAGCGAATTGGAGTTCTCGGCCACGTAGCGCACCGAGAAATCCTGCTGCACGAATGCGGCGGTGAGCACGGCGAACGCGCCGGCGACCAGCAGCAGCTGGGCAAAGGCGGCCGGTCGCGCCACCGCCATCCAGGCCGGGTTGTTGCGATGCGCGCCCACCAGCGGCAGGCCAGCCTGCAGCAGCGAGGCCAGCAACGCGCACAGCAGCAGGATCTGACCCAGTTCGGGCAGCACTCAGCGCACCTCGGGTGCCGTCACCGGCACGTCGTGCTTGCGATGGGCATCGCCCATCTTGTCGGCCACTTCCTTCGGCACGTACTTCTCATCGTGCTTGGCCAGCACTTCATCGGCGACGAAAATCCCATCCTGAAGCCGCCCGCTGGCGACCACTGCGGTGCCTTCGGCAAACATGTCCGGCAGGATCCGCGAGGTGGTCACCGGCAGCTGTGCATCGCCGTCGGTCACTTCGAAGCGCGCCTCCAGCGAGCCGACCGGGCGGTTGAAGGAGCCCTTCACCACCATCCCGCCGAGGCGGAAGCGCGACTGCGCATCGACATCGCCGCGCAGTACTTCGGCGGGCGTGTACAGGTAGGCGATGTTGCGCTCCAGCGCCATCGCCACCAGTGCGGTGGCCAGGCCGGAGGCGAGCAGGGCCAACAGCACCCAGGCCAGGCGGCGACGCTGAACCGGGGTCATCGTTCCAGCTCCGTCGACAGCGGCGCGGCCGCGTCCTGCCGGCCGGCACGGGTCTGCTGGCGCTGCTGCCGGGCCAGGGCCAAGCGGCGCGCCACGCGCAGGCGCAGCCACGAGCCGATGGCGTCGGCGCCAAGTACCAGCACGAACACGGCGTAGGCGCCGATCACATATTGCAGGTGGGTCATGGCTGGGCCTCCCGGGCCGGGCGCGTGGCATCGACGCGACCGCCGACCCAGGCCTTGCCGGCCTCGCGGTCGAGGTTGTCGGCGCGCGCCTTGGCCAGTACCGAACCGGCGAACCAGAACTTGGTGCCGATCACCATCCACCACAGCGGCGCGATCATCGCGCTGCTGATCGCCGATTCACCGAACACGTTGATCGACTGGCGCTGGTGCAGGCCACCCCACCAGTCCACTGAATAGCGGATCACCGGCAGCAGGCTGACGCCGACGATGGCCAGCAGGCCGGCCGCGCGCGCGGCGCTGCGGCGATCCTCGATGGCGTGGTACAGGCCGATCACGCCCAGGTACAGGAACAGCAGCACCAGCTCACTGGTCATGCGCGGGTCCCAGTCCCACCAGGTGCCCCAGGTGCCCTTGCCCCAGATGCTGCCGGTCAGCAGGGTGATCAGGGTGAAGCCGGCACCCATCGGTGCGCAGGCCATGGCCAGGATCTCGCAGACCTTGATCCGCCAGATCAGGGCAATAGCGGCATACAGCGCCATCAGCGCGAACACGAACAGGCTCATCCAGGCACTGGGCACATGGATGTAGAGGATGCGGAAGCTGTCCAGCTGCTTGGCTTCCGGCGGCACCACCAGCAGTGCCTGCCACATGCCGACCAGCAGCACCGGCACCGCGGCGAGATAGAACACCCGCGACCAGCGGGCAGCGAATCGGTCGAACGTGGGGGGCGAACCGAGTTGGTGGAACCAGCGGACAATCGGATTCATGCGTGGCGGCTATCCAGCAGGGGTGGATTGGCTCTCAGCTCGGTCAACTCAGAGAAATGCGTATTGCAGCGGCGGTGGCCAGCGGAGCCAGCACCAGCGCGACCAGCAGGCCGGCGCCCAGCATCAGCAGCGCACCGACCGGATCCTGTCCGCGTCCGGCTGCCGCCAGGCTGCCTGCGCCGAACACCAGCACCGGCACGTACAGCGGCAACGACAGCAACGCCACGAGAATACCAGAGCGTCGGATGCCTACGGTCAGCGCGGCGACCACGCCACCGATCAGGCTCAGCAACGGCGTTCCCAGCAGCAACGATGCCAGCAACATCGGCAGCTGGTCATGCGGCAGATGCAGCATTTCCGCCAGCAACGGGCTGACCACGATCAACGGCAGGGCGGTGGTGGCCCAATGCAGCAGCACGCGCACCAGCACCAGCCACGCCAACGGTACCGGCGCCAGCAGCCATTGCTCCAGCGAGCCGTCTTCGGCATCGGAACGGAACAGCGAATCCAGCGACAGCTGGCCGGCCAGCAGCACCGCCAGCCACAGCACCGCACCGGCGGTGGCGGCCAGCAGTTGCGGCTCGCGGCCCTGGGCCAATGCGAACAACACGACCACCAGCACGGCAAACAGCAGCGGCTGCAGTGCATCGCCGCGACGGCGCCAGAGCAGGCGCAGGTCGCGCTTGAGCAGGGCGCCTGCGGTCTGCCACAGGCCTGGTTCGGTGCCCGGCGCGATCATGCGGCACCGCCGAGGTCGAGCTGGCGGGTGCGTACCGGCGGCGCGGCATAGGCGCCATGGGTGGTGACCAGCGCCGCGCCCCCGGCGCGCAGATGCGCCGAGATCATCCGGTTGACCAGAGTGATGCCCTCCAGGTCGAGGTTGGCGTAGGGTTCGTCGAGCAGCCACAGCGGTGCGGGCGACAGCCAGATGCGCGCCAGCGCCAACCGCCGCTTCTGCCCGGCGGACAGGTGACGGACCAGGGTGTCCTCGTAGCCGGCCAGGCCGACGATGGCCAGCGCGTTGCCGGGCATCTGCCGTGCACGGCGGCCGTGCAGGCCACACAGGAAGTGCAGGTTCTCCAGCGTATCCAGATCCGGCTTCAAGGCCGGCAGATGGCTGAGGTAGGCGACGTAGCGCGCGCGCTCGGCAGTGCTGGCCGGCTTGCCGTCGATCCGCACCTGGCCCGCGCCGGGCCGGGCCAGGCCGGCCAGCACGCGCAGCAGGGTGGTCTTGCCGGCGCCATTGCCGCCCTGCACCAGCAGGGCTTCGCCGGCGTCCACGTGGAAATCCAGCGGGCCGAACACGGGCTCGTCATTGCGGGAGAAGCTCAGGCCGCTGGCGGCCAGCAATGCAGGGGTGTTCAAGGGGCAGGGATCTTCATGCCGGAGTGCGGCGGCAATTGTAGCGGC